>JAFWJP010000173.1 GCA_017514645.1 Solobacterium sp.
TCAGCTGCAGGTAGGGACTGTCCGGCAGTTCTGAACGGTCTTTCACCATATCCCGGTAGAATGGTGAACCTGCCGGTATCATTCCCTGGATCTCCGTATACTTCCCGATGATGTCTTTCTTATCCGTCAATGTACGGTCCAGCAGATATGAAGAAGGGATCCGGATTTCAAGGATATCGTTCTCTGTGATGAGTGTTCTGGGTTTCAGGGTATGTGCTGCGACATAGGTGACTGTCAGATCCAGTTTCCGGTTGACATCCACCCGGATACCGAAGTTCCATACCAGAAAGATCAGGGATGATATCAAAGCGATCTGTGCATATTTTCTGATGGTTTCCTTGTTCATACATATTCCTCCATCCTAGTCATACGCACAAAAAGAAAACATTCCCGTACAAACGGGAATGTTTCTGTTTCAATTAAGCAGCCGGATGTTCTTTCAGGTAAGCTGTAACAGCATCCTTCTGTGCCTGGGAACTCGGCTTGCAGGAAGAGATCTGTCCGCTTCCGTCGGCCAGTGCCGCAGCCATACCGGAGCAGCCCGGGAATCCGCAGCCGCCGCAGTTGTATCCGGGCAGCAGAGCAAGCAGTTCCTCTGCGCGGTGGTCAGGCTCGACATAGAATACCTTGGAAGCAATGCCCAGGATCAGTCCGCAGACTGCTCCCAGGATCAGCATGGTCAATAATCCTTTAATCATCAGTTTGTATCTCCTTTTGTATAGCTGTTCCGTATCGCACAGCTGGTGATTGCACAGCCTTTGCAGTCAGGGACGAGATTCTCACATCCCTCCGGCACCGGTGTGTTCTTGTTGGCAATGAGCAGAAAAATGTTCAGAGCCAGCAGGGATCCGGCGATCAGGATCGCATACAGAAATTTCATGATTTATACCAGACCGGCAAATGCAGAGAAGGCAATTGCCATGATTGCAGCAACAACGAACGCGATCGGGTTGCCCTTCCACGCCTTCGGCATATCACTGCCTTCCAGTCTTTCACGAATGGTTGCGAAGATGACCAGCATCAGCATGAATCCTCCGGCAACCGCAACAGAGTTGACCGCTGTTTCGATCAGATTGTACTTCTGGGTGATGTTGTCCATCGCAACGAACAGAACTGCACAGTTCGTTGTGATCAGCGGCAGATAGATACCCAGGGACTTGTACAGTGCCGGGGATGTCTTCTTGACGAACATTTCAACAAACTGGACAAAGGACGCAATCAGCAGGATGAAGCAGATCAGTTCCATGTATTCCAGACCCAGCGGTACCAGCGCGTAGTAATACAGCACCCAGGATACCACGGAAGCGCCCAGGATGACGAAGATGACGGCAACGCCCATACCGATGGCAGAACTCAGTTTTGTAGAGACACCGAGGAACGGGCACATACCGAGGAACTTTGACAGAATGACGTTGTTCACCAGCAGTGAAGCAATAAATATACTGAACAGATTCATCGTTATGCCTCCTTGGCAGCTGCCTGTTTCGCAGCTGCAGCAGCTTTCGCCGCAGCGGCCTTAGCGGCCTTTTCCTTCGCTTCCGCAGCTTTTCTTGCCTTTTCCGCAGCTGCAGCCTTTGCGTCCTTCGTATTCTTGTAGAATGTAACAAGAGCCGCAAGAACCGCAAATACGAGGAATGCACCGGTCGGTGTCGTAAAGATCGGAATGTCGAAGCCGTTCGGCAGCAGGCGCAGGCTGAAGAGCGTTGTGTCTGTCAGCGGATTCTTCAGAGCCAGAACACCGGTACCGAGGATCTGACGGATGAAGCCCATCATGAAGACGCTCAGCGTATAGGCCAGACCCATCATGAAGCCGTCCCTGGCAGATGCCGCAACACCGTTCTTGGACGCAAACGCTTCCGCACGGCCGAGGATGATGCAGTTGACGACGATCAGATCGATGAACGCGCCCAGCGCGTCATACAGCGAAGGCATGTATGCCTGCATGACCATGCCGACGATCGTAACGAGTGATGCGATGATTACAATGTATACCGGGATATGGATCTCATCCGGTGTGAACGGTGCAACCAGCGAAACCAGAATGTTGGACAGCACCAGGACAACGATAACCGCCAGTCCCATACCGAGCGCATTGGTGATCGTTGTCGTGACCGCCAGACAGGAACAGATACCGAGATACAGACCGAATACAGGGTTGTCGTAGATCAGTTGATCGATCAGGCTTTTCTTTTTCTTTTCTTCACTCATGATCTTTCCCTCCTACTCTCCTGCGAACAGCGCTTCTGCAGCTTCGATTCCGCCCTTGAGCGCTGTAGATGTAATTGTCGCTCCGGAGAGCAGCGGTACATCATCACCGACGCTCATCGCCCGGATCTTGTTCATATGATCTTCTTCAAAGCAACGGGAACCAAAACCGTTGGTCTCCGACTGGGACAGAACCTGGAATCCTCCGAATGTTCCGTCATCGTTGATCGCTACGAGGAAGTCGATGCCGTTGGAACTGTAGCCGATGACATGAGCCTTGTAGACCATGCCCTTGCCTTCCGCAGTGTATACACCTGTAATCTTTCCGGAGGGATCATCATAGGTTTCAACCGCTGTGAATTCCGCACCCGGATAGATCATTTCCAGGTTTGCCTTTTCCTTTGCTTCGGCAGCCGCCTTGATGATCGGTGCTGTGATTCCGTTGATCCAGGAAAGAAGTACACCGCACACAGCGCTTACCACGCCGAGAACGACAACTTTGTATAATGTAGACTCTCTATTCATCTCATTGTCCTCCTCAGTTACCTTCCGAAATGATCACTTCGGGAACTTCGGTATCCGCTGCAGCCGTCACTTCCGTGACTGCCGGTTCAGCAGCAGCTGTCTTCTTCGGCTGGATTGCCGCAATACCGACGATCAGCGCGATTGCTGCAAAGCAGCAGGAACCGATCAGCATGTTTCTGACAAGACGCTTGCTGTCCTTGATCTGGCTGCCGTCCATCAGACGGTCGATCATCGGTGTCAGCATGTTCATGAGCAGAATGGAATAGAGAACACCGTCGGAGAGATTGCTCTTCCAGCGGATGATCAGTGTCAGGCTTGCCGCACCGACTGCAAACAGGATCTTGCCGGGGATCGATACCGGTGAAGTGACCGGATCGGTCGTCATGAAGACACCGCCGAACAGAACGCCGCCTGCCAGTACATTGAACAATGCATACTGGATGCCGGCACCGCGTGCCAGACCGACGATCAGAGAGATCACGAATACACTGCCGATGTAGAAGACCGGTGTCTGCCAGTCAATATCCTTGCGGACGATCAGGAATACCAGACAGGCCAGGATCAGCAGCGCGCAGGTGCTTCCCATGGTACTGTCATACATACCCAGGAACATCTTGCCGAGACCGCCGTACTGCGCGATCACACCGGACAGCTGATCTGCCGTGGAGATCCACCCGTAGCCCTTGTAGGCAACGGTCGGCGTTGCGCCGGAGAGCAGGTCAGCATTGCTGGCGGCGAAGGAACTCATTACGACAGCTTCACCGAAGGCAGCCGGGTTGAAGATATTCTGGCCGAATCCGCCGAATACCAGCTTGCCGAACAGGATTGCCAGTACTGTCGAAATCACCAGAGCATAGACACTCGCATTGACGGAAGAGATCAGTGTCAGGATCAGTGCAGTCACCCAGCCGTAGGATGAGAGAATGCCTTCCTTGACATCTTTCTTCATCGCCTTGAACCACAGTGCTTCCGTCACCAGCGCTGCTGCGACTGTCGCACAGAGGTTGATCAGAACACGGATACCCATGGAAGAACCATAGGCAACGAAATAGTAGATGACCGCAAATACAGCGACTGCCAGAAGGCACAGCGTCAGATCGGTCATGATACCGGTCGTACTCTGCTTGCTGCGGTAGTTCGGCGCCGGTTTGAATGTAAGCTTCATTCTGAATTCCCCCTTACTTCTTGACCAGAGCCATATACTTCTTAGCTCTTCTGCAGCCTTCCGTCACATCGATTTTCGAAGGACAGATATATGCGCACAATCCGCACTCGATGCAGGACATGACATCCAGCTTCTTCAGTGTTTCGACATCCTTGATCTTCTCTGCCGCATTGATGCGCACCGGCTGCAGTCCGTTCGGACATACTTCCGTGCACTTGCCGCATCTCAGGCAGGCAACCGTCTTGACCGGTTCATTCTTGAACGTTGTCAGACCGTTGGTCTCCAGGCCGATCACGAACTGATCGTTCGGGATCGAACGGCCCATCATCGGTCCGCCGGCGCAGAGAATGCAGTCCTCAGCGCTGTAACCGCCGCAGGCTTCCACAACGTCATGCGCGAGTGTACCGACCGTAGCGATGACGGTGGACGGTGTATTGACGCCCGTTCCGGAAACCGTGACATACTTGTGCGTGATCGGCATGCCGTTGACCAGGGCATCGCCCATGGCGATGGCGGTGGAAGCGTTGCTGACGATGCAGCCTGCTTCGATCGGCAGACGGTCATAGCGCTTTCCTGTCAGCAGCAGTACCAGTGTACGCTCCCAGCCGGCAGGATAGATGTCCGGTACAGTACGGATCTCGATCGGTGTACCTTCAAATGTTTTCTTCAGTTCTGCAATGAGATCCACTTTGTCTTCCTTGACAGAGACACAGCCGGCCTTTGCCTTGGAAAGCTTGAACAGAGCGAGGACACCTGCCTTCAGCAGTTCCAGATTCTCCATCATGTTCTTGTAGTCGGCTGTCAGATACGGTTCACACTCAACACCGTTGACGATGAACAGATCGACGTTTTCCGGCTTCAGGAACTTTACATACGTCGGGAATCCCGCGCCGCCCAGTCCGAGCATTCCGGCATTCTTGACGAAATCAAGCAGTTCCTCGTTGGTGGCTTTCTCGTAATCAAGCGGTGCAAACGGCTTCTCAACGGTCCCCTTGTGATCGTTCTGGATCCGCAGATGATCCGCCATTTTCATGGCTGTTGTCATCTTCTTCTCCACTGCCATTACAGTACCCGATACGGGCGAAAAGATCGGCAGATAGAAGTGGTCATTGCGTTCAGCAATCTTTGTCCCGATCTTCACCTCATCCCCTACATTGACCAAAGGTGTGCAGGATGCGTTCCCGTTTACCAGGGGAATCCAGACGACATCAGGTTCCGGCAGCTTCTTCACAGGAATGTGTGCTGTCAGTTCCTTATGTCCTTCCAGATGGTGATGCATCGGTCCGGTTAATAATGACATAGTCTTATCCCTTCTCCTTAAATGAAACGTCAAAATTATACCATAGA
>JAFWJP010000174.1 GCA_017514645.1 Solobacterium sp.
CTTCCTTCCAATTACATGACCAAGAAGGAAGCCCGGAAACGGGGATGGGACGGCGGAGCGCTGCATCTGACAATTGAAGGCATGTGCATCGGTGGAGATGTGTTCGGCAACTATGAAGGGATCCTGCCGGAAGATCATACCTACTATGAGTGTGATATCGATACACTGACACGGAAGAAACGCGGTGAAAAGCGCATCGTCTATTCCGAGGACGGGCTGATCTTCTACACCGAGGATCATTACGAAACGTTTGAACAACTGTACGGAGACACAGGACAATGAAATACATTACGATCGAACCGGAACGGCTGGAAACACGGGCAAGTGTACATGAATATTTCCGGGAAATTGTGAATACGCCGGCGTACTACGGCAATAATCTGGATGCGCTGAATGACTGGCTGTCAGAGACGGATGAAGATATCTGCTTCAAGCTGACAAGTGAGTGTATCCTCTACATGTGCGATCATGAATACGCCTGGCGGGTCCTGATGGTCCTGGGCAGGGCGGCTGATGTCAACCCGCACATTCACATCTCCTTCTGAAAATGAACGGCTCCGGCCGTTTTCATTTTTTCAGCGGGGAGGAGGGATTTGCTGCAGATCTATCGGCCGGCTATGGCTGATCCGCTGTACTGACGTCGTATAATTGCATCATAGACAAGGAGAGACACAATGAGCTACGAAGTATCGGAACATGTCCGGAAGACTCTGGACGCACTGACAGCCAATGAAAACGTACAGAGGCACTTCAGTACATGGTGGATGACAATGAGTATATCATCCAGCGGCAGATGGAACTGACACTGATACCGGCACCGACCTTCCATGAGGAAAAGAAGGCAGCCCGGATCCTGGAGCTGTTCAAGGAATACGGCCTGGATGACTGCCATATCGATGAATACGGTAATGTTGTGGGCATCATGCACGGTACCGGCGGAGGAAAGACGACGTTGGTGGAAGCGCATATGGATACTGTATTCGATCTGGATACCAAGCTGGATCTGCGCCGGGAAAACGGTTGGATCTACTGTCCGGGTATTACGGATGATACGCGCGGCGATGCGGCGGTACTGTCGACGATCCGGGCACTGAAGGCAGCCGGGATCCGTCCGAAGGGCGATATTCATTTTGTGACAACTGTGCAGGAAGAAGGAATGGGTGCACTCCGCGGCATGCAGTACTATGTCAACCATCATCCGGAACTGCAGGCATCTGTATCCGTGGATGGTGCAGGATATCAGGAGATCACCTACGAAGCAACCGGGATCCAGACCTATGAGATCAACTTCTACGGCATCGGCGGACATGCCTACGGTACCTTCGGTGAGATCGCCAATCCGGCACATGCGGCAGGCAGAGCCATTGCGAAGATTGCGGATATCCAGGTACCGGAGTTCCCGCGCACCACATTTGCTGTAACCGGTCTTTATGCCGGAAGCTACTCCGCGATCCACGCAATCGTAGACAAGGCGACATTTACCCTGAACTTCCGTTCCAACAGCCAGGAAGAACTGATGAAGGTAAAGGAAAAGATCTTTGCGGCGATTCAGGAAGCCTGTGATGAAGAAACTGCACGCTGGGGCAAGGATACGATCACCTGGGATTACAAGCATTTCATGGATGTCAATGCCGGGACACAGGATCCTCATGCGCCGATCGTTGAGTCTGCCTTTGCGATTGCGGAATACCTTGGATGTGAAGAGCCGGTTCTGGGTCAGGGCGGTTCCACCAACTGCAACCGTGCGCTGGAAGCCGGACTGCCGGCAGTCTGCCTCGGCGGAGGATCGCCGTGGGATTCCAAGTGCCATTCCACAGCCGAACAGTTCTGTGAATTCGAAGCCTATAAGGGCTGCCAGAGCGCAATGCTGCTGGCACTGATGTGCGCAGGTACGGAATGGACGGATTCTGTCATATAATCGTATTGAATGAATCCGTTTTACAAGTATTCAGATAAACAGATCGTTTTCGCCTATCTGCTGATCGGGTCCTGTACACTGGTCCCCTTTCATCTGAGCGCAAAGGGCTGGATCATCGTCACGGTATCCAACCTGCTGCAGGCAGGAGTGATGCTCATCAACGGAAAGCTGAAGCATCCCTTGATGCTAAGGCGGCTCACCGGCTCCATGATACCGGCATTCCTGATCCTGATCCTGTATCACTGGATCGGTGCGCCGGAGGATGCGTATTATCTGATGTCGGTCATGTTCATGCCGATTGCGTCAGGGACGACGCTGGTGGAAGGACTGTGCTACGCAAAGTACCGCAGCGGCAGACGGATGCTGATGAATGCAGCGCTGATCGCATTGATGCTGGAACTCGGCGCGTTTGCGGCCGTGACGGCGGGAGGTCTGCTGGGATGGCTGTAATTCTGCATGCGGTGCTGTACGGACTGTGCTGTACGGGGTTCGGGGTCGGACTGACGATGATCCGCAGCATTGCACCCTATACATTGAAGTATGTATTTGCGGCATCCTTCATCTGCGGTTTTCTGTATGAGCTGACCGGTCTGCCGTTTACAGGTGCGTTTATCGGTGCTTTTGCGGCAACCGTGCTGATCCGTGCTGCCTATGAAACCAAGCGGGTCAACGTCTATTTCCGGATCGTAATCACTTCGGTGTACTGCATCTGTCCGGGACTGACCCTGGCGAATCTGTATGACGGGATCCTTCATTTGGATCAGGCGGTCATTCTGGCCAAAGCACTGCAGCTGGTACGTGTCGGCTGCGGGATCGCGGCAGGTATCCTTGTCTGCGGTATGGTATGCGACAGGCTCCTCGGACACAGAGTGACGGAAGAAACATAAAAAAGACAGGAGTACATCCTGTCTTTCATTTACTTTGTAATACCGTTTCCGCTCTGGTATTCCGCAGTGAGTTTTCTGACA
>JAFWJP010000175.1 GCA_017514645.1 Solobacterium sp.
TCAAGCTCGTCGCGTCCAACGCGCTGGATGAGACGAAGATCGAAAACCTGGAACACTATCAGGATGCGCATTTCGATTCCTATGGTGTCGGTGAAAACCTGATCACTTCCGCGACAAGCCCGGTATTCGGCGGTGTATACAAACTGGTGGCTGTGAAGAATCCGGACGGCACCTACGCACCGAAGATGAAATGCTCGGATTCGGCTTCCAAGGCGATCATACCGGGCAAGCTGATGGCCTGGCGCGTATTTGACAAAGAAGGCAAAGGACAGTGCGATATCATTGCGATGGATGATGAAGAAATCAAGGCCGGAGAGGAGATTTCCCTGATCGATCTGAACCCGGACGCGTTTGATCCCAAGGTGACACTGGTGCCGTACCATGTAGAGAAGCTGCTGGTGCCGTTCATCATCAACGGTGAAGCGGTACAGGAACTGCCCGGCATCAGTGAGAAGAAGGCTTATATCAAGGATCAGCTGGAAAACCGTATGTGGGAGGGAGAACTGCGGAGAACGTTCCCGCATATGCACTATGTCGATATGACGGAAAAGGTCGCCAGGTGCCGTGAAGATATGTACAGGAAGCTGCACGGGGGAACGATCAAATGAGAGTTCTGTACTTCGGCGGGGCGTTCAACCCGCCGACCAGAGCACACATCGAACTTGCGGATGAAGTCCGCAGAAAACTGGGCTATGACAGAGTCCTCTTCATGCCGACGAAATATGAGTATATCCGCTTTGAGGAAGGCAAGGACTTTGCTTATCCGGATGAAATGAGACTGGATCTTCTGCGGAAGATTGCCCGGAACAGAGACTGGATGATCGTTTCCGATTATGAGATCCGTCAGGAAGAGCAGCCGAGAACATATCACACGCTGCAGGCGCTGAAGGAACAGTATGAACTCAAGCTGCTCATCGGTACGGACTGGCTGAAGAAACTGGAAACCGGATGGACCTATATCCGGGAGATCTGCCGGGAATTCGGAATCATCGTCATGGAACGGGATGGAGACTGCGCACAGGAAATCATTGCGGACAGCGCATTCCTGAAGGAACTGGAGCCGTATCTGACGATTGTGACGGTACCGGATCATTACCGCAATCTGTCTTCGAGCATGGTCCGCAGAGCTGTTTCTGCTGTGCGGGAAGGCCGTCATTACATTGCGAATGCGGTCCCGGAGGAAATCGTCCGGGATCTGGAAACGGAGGAACTGTAGATGAAACAGGAACTCGGTCATATCGGTGCTGCGGTTACGGGATGCCGGATCGCGGAACCTTACGCGAATGCCGAAGAGATCATACGTGTGATAAAAGATAATACGGAATGCCGTCTGCTGGTTTTTCCTGATCTTTGCATAACAGGAAGCACCTGCGGGGATCTGTTCGGGCAGGAATTCCTGCAGCGGGCGTCTTTCGATGCGCTTGAGCGCATCAGGAATACATGTAACGGGACGGTCATTGCCGGACTGCCGGCCGGAAGGGACGGGATCCTGTATGACTGTGCAGCTGTGCTGCAGAGCGGAAAGCTTCTGGGTCTGGTGCCTCTGCGCATACTGCAGGGAATCAGAGCACATATCTGCGCGGATGAACGGATTCCGTTCGGAACGGATCTGGTATTCCGGGCTGAGGGTCATGTGTTCTGTATCCTGACAGAGGATGCACTTGCAGAGGAAACTGTTCTGCCGGAAGGTGCAGATACCGTGGTCTGTCTGGATCCGCGTCCGGATGAGCCGGGCAGGAAAGCACAGGCGGTACAGAGTGTCTCTCTGTTCAGCAGAAATCATCAGTGTACGGTCATCTACGTAACCTGTTCGCCGGAGGAGAGTACGACCGATGCGGTCTATCCCGGGAGACTGATGATTGCGGACTGCGGACTGCTGTACGGAGAAGCGGAATATACACGTCTTCCGTTCTGCCTGCGTCCGGATAAGAACGGCAAAGGTTCAGCGGATACTGTGGCGGAAATGATTGCGGATCCGGCGGATCCGTATCCGTTCCTGGCGGATGATCCGGAGATGCGGCGGTCCCAGAGTCAGGAGGTTCTGAACCGTCAGGCACGAGGTCTGTACATGCGGCTGAAGAAGACCGGGATCCGCACCATGGTGCTGGGTGTGAGCGGGGGTCTCGACAGTACACTGGCACTGCTTGTATGTGACAAAGTGAGAACCCTTGATCCTTCGCTGCGCATTGTCGGAGTTACCATGCCGAGTTACGGTAATACAAGCGACCGGACGAAAGAGAATGCTCTGAAGTTCATGGAAGTGCTGCAGGTGGAGAGCCGGGAGATTCCGATCCATGATGAACTGATGGTTCATCTGCGTTCCATTGGTCATGCGGAACACTATCAGGGATCCGGAGACGTAGTATATGAAAATGCGCAGGCCCGCATCCGTACACTGATCCTGATGGATATTGCGAATATGGAAAACGGTCTGGTTGTCGGTACGGGTGATCTGAGTGAGCTGGCGCTTGGCTGGTGTACGTACAGCGGTGATCAGATGTCCATGTACGGTGTCAACGGGTCCGTTCCGAAGACACAGGTGCGTGCGGTATGCCGTGATATAGCAGATACCTGCGGCAATGAAGCCCTGAAGGAAGTCCTCTATGCCATCATTGATACACCGATCTCTCCGGAACTGACCCCGAATATCAGGGGAAAGATCGCTCAGAAGACGGAAGACGCAGTAGGAAACTATGCGGTGAATGATTACTGTCTGTACTGGATGATCGGTCAGGGAAAAGACCCGAAGGCTGTTCTTGAACAGGCATGCCGGGCTTTTCCGGACTATACGGAAGAGGAACTCCGGGAACACCTGAAACGGTTCATCCGAAGGTTCTTCACCCAGCAGTTCAAGCGCAGCTGTGCACCGGACGGTGTGAAGGCAGGCATCCTGTCACTGTCGCCGAGAACTGACTGGGAGATGCCGAGCGATGCGGATCCCGCAGCATTCCTGAGGGAACTGGACCAATAAGCATACAACCGGTGCACAAAGCACCGGCTTTTGTTTTATAATGCCCGTATGAAGACTTTGATCTGGGATTTCAACGGAACGATACTGGATGACGTTGATATCGACATTGAAATTGAGAATATTCTGCTGGACCGCAGGGGGATGCCCCGGATACCGTCAAAGGACTGGTATCTGGAGCATTTCCGTTTTCCTGTGAAGGATTACTACTATGATCTTGGCTATACGTTTGATGATGAAACCTATGAGGATATCTCTGTGCAGTATCAGGAACTCTACCGGGAACGGATCTTCCGGATCCCGCTGAATCCCGGCGTAAAGGATAAACTGCAGCAGGCACATGAACAGGGGTACCGGAATGTCATCATATCCGCCAGTGAACAGAATCTGCTGGAACTGCAGCTGAAGGAACTGGGGATCCGGGATATGTTTGACGCAGTCATCGGAATCCCGGACATGCTGGCGGTATCCAAGGTCGAGCAGGCAAAGAAATGGATGAAGGCGGACGGTGTGGATCCGGATGAGTGCATCTATATCGGCGATACGGACCATGATGTGGAAACAGCGCATGCGCTGGGCATTGAGCGGATCTACCTTGTTTCCTTCGGTCATCAGGCGGCTCATCTGCTGCAGAGAGCCTGCAGCCGTGTTGTGGATTCCTTTGACGAGGTCGTACTGTGAACTGTCCGGTGAAGGAACGCTGCGGTGCCTGTCAGTACCTGGATGTTCCGTATGAAGAACAATTGTCCCTGAAACAGAAGGAGATCGAAGCGCTCTACAAGGGAAACCGTGTACTGCCGATCATCGGCATGGAGGCACCGCTTCATTACCGTCACAAGGTCTATGCAACATTCGGCAGGGACAGGAACGGGCGCATCAGGGCTGGTATGTATGAAGAGGATTCCCACCGGCTGGTGATCACCGGAAGCTGTCTGATCCAGAATGAAACAGCGAATGCAGTTGTGCGGGAAACGGTGCGGATCGCCCGTGAGATGCATATAGAACCGTATGATGAGCGGACGGGAAGAGGAGTCCTGCGCCATTTGTATCTTAGAGTGAGCCATGCGAACGGCGATGTGCTGATGGTGGGCGTGACCGGAACACGGGATCTGCCCGGCAGCAGAAGGTTTGTAAAGGAAATCACGGAATCCTGCCCGATGGTGAGAACCATCATTCTGAATCAGAACGACCGCCATACCAGCATGATCCTGGGAGAGCGGGAACGCGTGATCTACGGGAACGGAATGATCGATGATGAAATTGCCGGAGTTGTTTTCCGGATCTCTTCAAAATCGTTCTATCAGGTCAATCCGGTGCAGACGGAGCGGCTGTACGGTACCGCGATGGAAATGGCTTCCCTGAAACAGGGTGAGCATGTGCTGGATGCCTGCTGCGGAATCGGAACGATCTCCTTGATGGCAGCCGGGAAAGCCGGTTCTGTCACAGGGGTAGAGATCGTGGATGCGGCAGTCAGGGACGCAAGGTACAA
>JAFWJP010000176.1 GCA_017514645.1 Solobacterium sp.
GACCTGTTCTTCTGCGTCCAGCTTCTGTGCGGTATATACATAATCATCCACCGAGAAGCCGCTGATATTTGCCATCACCGGTTTATGGAATACCGGTTTCAGTTTCGGAAGTTCTTCGTTAATGACTGCCTCCACACCCGGGTTCTGCAGCCCCACCGCATTTAACATGCCCATGGAGCACTCCGCGATGCGCGGGGTCGGATTGCCGAAGCGGGGATCCTTTGTCGTTCCCTTGAACGAGAAGGTACCGAGGCAGTTGATGTCATACAGCTCCGCAAACTCATAGCCAAAGCCAAACGTTCCGGAAGCCGGAATAACCGGATTGTCCAGTTCGATCCCGCACAGTTCAACACTCAGTCTTCCCATAAGAGATCCTCCTTCCGGAATACCGGACCGTCCTTGCAGACACGCTTATTGCCGGACTTTGTCTGAATCGAGCAGCCCATGCATGCGCCGAATCCGCACCCCATGCGCTCCTCGAGACTGAACTGTCCCTCACATGCAAGTGCGCAGTACAGCGCCTTCATCATCGGCATCGGTCCGCAGGCGTATGAGCATGTCGGATGTTCCGGCAGCGCATCCGTCACGAATCCTTTGACGCCGTAGGAACCGTCGGCGGTCGTTACAGATACATCATCGCATACTTCGCGGAACGCTTCCTCATAGAACCGTTCGGATGCGGTATTGAAGCCAAGGACCGCGGAAACCGTTTTTCCCTGTTTCTTCAGCTCCTTTGCCAGATAGTACAGCGGCGGAATGCCCACGCCGCCTCCGATCAGAACCGGATGGTCTCCGGCAGCGGAAAGATCATAGCCGTTTCCAAGTTCAATCAGAACGTCAGCTTTCTTTCCCACCTGCCAGGTGCTCATCTCCGCTGTACCTGCCCCGGCAACCCGATATACCAGCGTCAGGATATCTCCTTCCGCATCGCATACCGAAATCGGCCGGCGCAGATAGTATCCATCGGTTTTCACGTTAACGAACTGTCCGGGACGGATGTTCATCCCTTCAATGCCGGACAGCTTCAGCTCATACACATTGGATGTAAGAGCGCTGTTGGATACAACTGTCAGTAAACTCTGTTTCATGATTATCACGCATCGATGATCGAAATCGTCAGTGTGGTCTCCTCAAGAACATCCAGCAGTACGGCTACGGTATCCAGTGAGGTGAAGATCGTCATGTTGTTCTCCGTTGCCAGCGTACGGATCTTTGCGCCGTCGCTTGCGGTGGACATGGATCCCGGATCCTGGGTGTTGATCACATAGGCAAGATGTCCCTGACGGATTGCGTTGGGGATATCGTCGCTGCCTTCCTTGATCTTCTGCAGGACATGCGTGCGGATGCCGTTTTCCTTCAGGAACTCTGCGGTTCCCGGGGTTGCCTGAATGTTGAAGCCGAGGTTGTAGAAGCGGCGGACAAGCGGGAGCGCCTCTTCCTTGTCTTTTTTGGCGACGGTCACAAATACGGTTCCGTAATTCTGCAGGCGGGTGCCGCTTGCCTGCAGGGCTTTGAACAGCGCGCGGTTGAGCTTGTCGTCATAGCCGATCGCTTCACCGGTGGACTTCATCTCCGGCGAGAGGTATGCGTCAAGACCTTTGATCTTGTTGAAGGAGAAGACCGGAACCTTGACGTAGTGGCGCTTCTTCTCTTCCGGATACAGGCAGAAGATGCCCTGTTCCTTCAGGCTCTTGCCCAGGATAACTTCCGTTGCGATATCCGCAAGGGAGTAACCGGTTGCCTTGGAGAGGAACGGTACGGTACGGGAAGAACGCGGATTGACTTCGATGATATAGACATCCTCATTTTCATCGACGATGAACTGGATGTTGTAGAGACCGACGATGCCGATCTCAAGACCAAGCTTCTTGGCATACTGCAGGATGATGCCCTTTACCTTGTCCGAAACGCTGAAGGTCGGATAGACGGAGATCGAGTCACCAGAGTGAATACCGGTACGCTCTACCAGTTCCATAATGCCCGGCACGAATACATCGATGCCGTCGCAGATCGCGTCAACCTCGAGCTCCTTACCCTGGATGTAATGGTCAACGAGGACC
>JAFWJP010000177.1 GCA_017514645.1 Solobacterium sp.
AAAAACGGAAATATGGTACAATAAGCAAAGGTGAGACTATGGAAAAGAAAAGAACAGTACCGAAAGCGACGTTCCAGCGCTATCCTGTTTATTTGAAAGCGCTCAGGAAGCTGAAAAATGACGGCGTGGAGCATATCATGTCAAAGGAGCTTGCAGAATATGTGTCCATTGAACCGACCACCATCCGCAGAGATTTCAGTTTTCTCGGCAAGATGGGAAAACAGGGTTACGGGTATGATGTGGACAGTCTCATTCTCCGCTTCAGTGAAGAGCTTGGGATGAATTTCGGGGAGAAGATCATCCTCGTCGGATGCGGAAATCTTGGGAAGGCCCTGCTGAACTATAACAACTGGAATCATATTGTCGGAGAAATCGTCTGTGCTTTTGATATTCATCCGGAACAGCATCAGAGTGAACTGGTTCCTGTTTATCCCCTCGATGAACTTGCCGAACATATGCCGGAAGGCTGCCGCATTGCAATCCTGTGCATCACGAAGAACGAACAGGAAACGGTAAATCTTCTGGTCGAAAACGGTATCAAGGGAATCGTTAATTTCAGTATGGAACACTTCTGGGTTCCGGCCGGAATTCATGTCAAGGATGTGGATGTTGTCTCCAGCATACAGGAACTGGTATTTGAAGCCAATGCGGAAACGATGGAAAAGTGGGGTCAGTGACAGGGAATGCTGATGGAAGTCACTGTGCGTGAGCTGTATGAGATGACCTGCAGCGGTTCTGCTCTGGAACGTGACCAGGCAGAGTACGTATTTCTGCAGGGGTGGATCCGTGAATGCGGTGATGGTTTTGTTGCGTTCAATGATGGCACTTATTTCCGTCATGCCAGGATCATTACAGAGGAAGCGGGCCGCTTTGCGGAAGGCAGTGCGGTTGCTGTAACCGGCAGATATACAGAAACACCGGGCGGTGTGTCACCATTTGAAATACGGGCGACGGAAATCGTCTGTGAAGGTGGTTCAGCACCGGATTATCCTGAAGTTCTGGCCAAGGATCATATGCGTGTGCGGACTTACCGCTATGCAGCATTGTTCCGGGTACGTTCAGCCCTGTCCATGGCTGTGCATGAGTTTTTCCAGGATCAGGGATTTGTCTGTCTGAACCTGCCGTATGCCGACAGTGATGATATCTATACAGCAGCGTACGCGGCTGCGTTCCGTGATGTTTATACATTCGGACCTCAGAAATCAGGAGAACAGGAACTGTGGTATATTACATCACGTCTTGCGTTTGCAGAACCTGAGGATGTTCTGTCCCTGATGGAAGACTTCTGCAGAGGCTGTGCGGAGTATCTCCTCGAGAACTGTGGAGAGGAGATGAACTATTTTGCGTCACTCACTGCAGGACTGCGGGAACGGCTTGAAACGCTGCTGGGGGAGTATGACCGCGGTCTGTCCGTTTCTGCTGGAGAACCGTCAGTACCATATTTTGTGATGGATGAAAAAAAAGGCACTGTTGATCTGTATATTCCGGGGTTCGGCAGATTGTGCACAGGAACACCGGATGATCCGGAAACATCAAAGGAAGAGGTCCGGGAGGATCTTCGTCTGTACGGCGGTATGGAGAGCGGCGGATTCCGTATGCCGCTGGAGGACTATGTCATGATGGTAACAGGCATGACCTCATTGAGTGAGGTTATACCGTTCCCTGCAGGACAGAAAAGAGAATGAATTCATTCTCTGTTTTCATGAAAGGTAACTATGCTGTATCAGGTCAGTCATGCTGCAAAATACTTCGGAGCCGATCCGGTCTTCGAGGATGTGCAGTTCGAAATCAAGGGAAATGAGAAGATTGCCATTGTCGGCCGGAACGGGTCCGGCAAGACAACGTTTTTGCGCTGCATGTGCGGGGAAACATCCTTTGACAAGGGTAACGTATCTATGGCAGGCGGTACAACGATCGGCTATCTTGCCCAGAAGCAGCTGGAAGATGATCATCTGACCGTCCGCGAAACACTGATGCAGGTCTACACCCGTATATTCGAACTGCAGAAGCAGATGAATGAAATGGAAGAGCAGATGGTGACAGAAGTATCCGACCGTCTTCTGCAGCAGTATGCCCGGGTTCAGGAGGCGTTTGAAGCGCTGAACGGCTATAACTGGGAATCGGAGATGATGACGGTGTTCACGCGTTTCGGCTTTACTGCAGCGGATATGGACAAAACTGTCGGGACGTTTTCCGGAGGTCAGAAGACCAGGATTGCCTTTGTGCGTCTGCTGCTGTCGAAACCGGATATTCTTCTGCTGGATGAGCCGACAAACCATCTGGACATGAATACGATCGTCTGGCTGGAGAACTATGTCAGGAATTATCCGCATGCAGTAGTGACAGTATCCCACGACCGGATGTTCCTGGACAGGACCAGCGATGTTGTCTATGATCTGGAATACGGCCGGATGACACGCTATACCGGCAATTATTCCTCGTATGTGGTACAGAAGCAGAACAATATTGAACGGCGCCAGGCAGCCTACGAACGCCAGCAGAAGGATATTGCCAGGCTGGAAGCGCTGATCGACCGTTTCCGCTACAAAAAGAACAAAGCTGCGTTTGCGCAGTCCAAGATCAAGTACCTGGAACGGATGGATAAGCTGGATCCGGCAGCGGACGCGGATGATCGTTCCTTCAAGGCAACATTTGTACCGCGTCTGAAGGGCGGAGAGCGGGTGCTGGATGTCAAGGATCTGACGGTTGGTTATGATCAGCCGCTGTGTACAGTGAACCTCTCCATGCGCAGAGGTGACCGTGTCGCTGTTATCGGAGACAACGACACCGGAAAGTCGACGTTCATCAAAACACTGATGGGACTGGTTCCGCCGCTGAGCGGAACATGGCTGCTCGGGCATCAGATCGAAGTCGGTTACTTTGATCAGCAGATCGCCCAGCTGTCCGGGACAAAGACCGTACTGGAGGAACTCTGGGATGAATATCCCGATCTTGACCGTACAACAATACGTACGGTTCTGGGCAGGTTCCTGTTTTCTGCGGATGATGTCTTCAAAACGGTGGATATGCTTTCCGGCGGAGAGAGAGTCAGGCTTTCCTTCGCAAAACTGCTGCTTAAGGAAGCGAACTTTCTGATGCTGGATGAGCCAACCAATCATCTGGATATTCCGGGGAAAGAAGCATTGGAAGCTTCCCTGTCCGGATTTACCGGAACACTGCTGTTTGTCTCACATGACCGTTATTTCATTTCAAGGCTGGCAACGTCGATCCTGGTACTGGATGGTGACGGAGCCAGGTTCTACCCGCTTACTTACAGCGAGTATATGGAAAAGCAGGAAGCCCCAGAGGAACCGATACAGACCGAAAAACCGGCTGTGCAGAAGCCGGAACGAACGGAAATGTCTCCGGAGAGCAGACGCCGGGAGATCAAACGGATCGAGGAACAGATCACGGAAACAGAAGCCCTGCTGGAAGAAAAGCGGGAGCTTCGCTTTGATGAAGAATACTATCATGACTATCGTAAGATGAATGAACTTGAAGAAGAAATCGATACGATTCATAATAAACTGGAACACATGTATGAACAGTGGGAGAAATTGAATCAATAAAGGAGAGAATTATGACGAAATGTATTGTTGCACAATCCGGCGGACCGACAGCAGTCATCAACGCAACGGTTGCGGGTATTGTCAAAGCAAACCAGATGAACCCGTTCTATGACAAAGTCCTGGGCGGACTGAACGGAATCGAAGGTGTTCTGCAGGAGCGGTTTGTCGACCTGACGGACATGACGGATGAAGAGAACCTGCTGCTGAGGCAGACACCGAGTTCCGCACTGGGATCCTGCAGGTACAAGCTGAACCGTCAGAAGACGGAAGATATGGAAAAACTGATCCGGATCATGAGAAAGCACGATGTCGAGACGCTGTTCTATATCGGCGGCAACGACTCCATGGATACGGTTGCTGCACTGAGCGAATACGCAGCTGCACACGGAATCACCGACTGCCGGTTTGTCGGCTGCCCGAAGACGGTAGACAACGACCTGGTGATCACGGATCACTGCCCGGGTTTCGCATCCGCAGCGAAGTTCATTGCCAGCACAACTCTGCAGACCTGGTATGATGTCAACGTCTACACGCGTCAGGAAGTATTCATTCTGGAAACAATGGGACGTGATGCGGGCTGGCTGGCTGCAGCTTCCTGCCTGAGTGAGAAGGTCGATATCCTGATTGTTCCGGAAGTACCTTTCCGGAAAGAGCGTTTCCTCGAGCTTGTCGCAGAAAAACTGGCAGAGACCAACCACTGCTATATCGTTGTCTCTGAAGGTGCACGCTTTGAAGACGGACAGTATCTTGCGGCAGGTGAGGCGAAGAATGACGGCTTCGGTCATGCTGTACTCGGCGGTGCTGCAAAGTATCTTGAGAATCTGCTTCTCAGCACGGGAACAGCCCAGCGCTGCAAGACGCTGGATCTGTCCAGTGCCCAGAGATCCCATGCGACCGAACAGTCGCTGACAGACGTGACGGAATCGTTCGAACTCGGTATGAGTGCGCACATGCGTTCCTGTGACCGTGCGTTCACCGGCAAGATGGTCGGCGTTGTCAGACACCCGGGTGTCGATAACTACGACATCGATTTCATCGCTGTTGATGCGGACAAGGTTGCCAACTTTGTCAAGAACTTCCCGGTTGCCTGGCTGAAGGAAGACTATGCCGGTATTACAGACGCGGCAATTGAATACTTCCGCCCGCTGATTGAAGGAACACCGCAGTTCATTACGAAAAACGGTCTTCCGGTCTATATCAAGCCGTATTACCTCAAATAACAGAACAAAGGAACCCTGCGGGGTTCCTTTTTTTGTAAACAAAACTGTATAGCTTGGCGCTGGAGAAGGGATTCGAACCCTTGCACGCCGTGAAACGTCTGCTGGTTTTCGAAACCAGTCCCTTCAACCGCTTGGGTACTCCAGCGCCAAGCCATACAGCGCAGTACTATTATAGCACAATGCATACAAGAATGAAACGTTTTGGTTTCTATGCACAGTGGTATAATGATAGGGCAATCGGAGGAGAAATACCATGATGAAATTCAAGGATATTCCATATGAAAGACCGGATATCGATGAAGTGAAAAAGGAACTGGAACAGCTGAACAAGGATATGTTCAATGCCCGTTCATCCCAGGATGCAGAACAGATCTTCCTGGCAAAGGACAGACTGGAGCGCAAGGTCATGACCATGCATGAGATCGCGCAGATCCGCCAGGATATCAATACCAACGATGAATTCTATGTCAACGAGATCAGGTTCTGGAACAAAGCGCTGCCGGAACTGGAGGAATCTCTGGCCAAGTTCAATGAAACACTTGTGTTCTCGCTGTTTCAGGTTGGTCTTTCCAGAAAGTACGGAGGAATCGTCTTTGAAAACGCGAAACTGGATATGAAGTCCTTTGACCCGGAACTGGTACCGGATATGCAGCGGGAAAACGAGCTGACACAGCGGTATGAGAATCTCCTGGCATCTGCCCAGATCGAGTTTGAAGGCGGTACATATACACTGTCGCAGATGACACCGTTCAAGAATGATCCGGATGATGACAGAAGACTGCGGGCCTGGAAAGCGGAAGGACAGTGGTACAAGGATCATCAGCCGGAGATGGATGAGATCTATGATGAATTGGTGCACCTGAGGGACGGAATGGGCCGGAAACTGCACTATGACGGATATACGGAGCTTGGATATTACCGGATGCACAGAAACTGCTATACCAAGGAAGATGTTGCCGGATTCCGGGAAGCAGTACAGAAGTATGTTGTACCGGTAGCGGCCGAAGTCTACAAGCGTCAGGCTGAAAGACTCGGCAAGAGCTATCCGATGAGTTTCGCGGACAATCAGCTGGAATTCCGTTCCGGCAATCCGAAACCTGCCGGAGATGCGGATACCGTTCTCGCAGCCGCAAAGAAGTTCTATGATGAACTGTCACCGGAAACCAGCGAGTTCTTCAATACCATGCTGGACAACGAACTGATGGATGTCCTGTCACGGGAAGGCAAGCGCGGCGGCGGTTACTGCACGGGACTGTACGACTACGAAGTACCGTTCATCTTTGCCAATTTCAACGGTACCAAGGGTGATGTCGAAGTCATGACACACGAAGCAGGCCATGCGTTTGAGGCCTGGCTGAACCGGAAGCGTGTACCGGTCCGGACCATATTCCCGTCCATGGACGGTGCGGAAGTCCATTCCATGTCCATGGAATTCTTCGGTGAACTGTGGGCGGAGGATTTCTTCGGCAAGGATGCCCGTAAATTCCTGTACAGCCATCTGGCCGGAGCGCTGACATTCATTCCTTACGGAACCATGGTGGATCATTTCCAGCATGAAGTCTATGCAAAGCCGGATATGACACTGCGGGAACGCCACGATGTCTGGAAGAAGCTGATGGGAATCTATATGCCCTGGGAACGTCTGGACGGAGAGATCCCGTTCTATTCCGAAGGAGAACACTGGCAGCTGAAGCATCATATCTATTCCAGCCCGTTCTACTATATTGACTACTGTCTGGCTCAGACGGTTGCGCTGGAATTCTGGTCCATGATCCGTGAAGACAAGGACTATGCCTGGGAGCGCTATATGGCCTATACATCCCAGGGTGGAGGTGATACGTTTGTCGCAATGCTGGACAAGGCAAGGCTGGAATCTCCGTTCTATCCGGAGACGCTGAAGCGGATCTGTGAGAAAGCAGGAAAGTATCTGGAAGAATTCGATCTGACAGGAATTGAGTAGGATACAGGCGGGGATCCCGCCTGTATTTTAAGGAATATGAGGAAAATGATATGAATGAAACGGAAAGAATCAAAGCACTGTCAAATGCGTTCGGACCGAGCGGATTTGAAGAAGATGTCGCAGACATCGTCAAACAGGAACTGAAGGATATCGGTATTATGGAACGGGATTCCATGTGGAATCACCGGATGATCCTGAATCCGGAAAACAAGGGGCCGAAGGTCATGCTGGACGCGCATCTTGATGAAGTCGGAGTGATTGTCCAGGCGGTGAAACTGAACGGAACCATGCGTTTTCTGACGCTGGGCGGCTGGTCTCTGCCCAATCTGCCTTCCTCTTCATTCCGTCTGCGCAATCAGTACAATGAATACGTGAAGGCTGTTGTCGCATCCAAACCGCCGCACTTCATGTCCGCTGCCGACCGCAGCGCAGCGCTGTCGGTCGATCAGATGGTACTGGACTGCGGCAGCACTTCCAAAGAGGAGACAGAAACACGTTTCGGGCTGGGAATCGCATCGGTGGGTG
>JAFWJP010000178.1 GCA_017514645.1 Solobacterium sp.
AAATGAGACTGTCTCCGGACAGTAAACTAAGGTGGCACCGCGGATACCCGTATTCGTCCTTAAGCAGGAACGTACGGGTGTTTTATTTCACAGGAAGGAAAGCATATGCAGAAAAACATTTATCACACACATCAGTGCAAAGACCTGAACCTGAGCAAAGCCGGTGAAGAAGTCATTCTGTCCGGCTGGGTAGAGCGTATCAGAGATCACGGCGGTGTTCTGTTTCTTGATCTGAGGGACAATACGGACGTTGTCCAGGTCGTTTCCAACGATGATAGTATGTTCAAGGGTCTGGCCAAGGAAAGCGTTGTCCGCGTCAAGGGAACCGTCCGCAAGAGAGATGAAAGCACCTACAACAAGAACCTGTCGACAGGAGAGATCGAAGTTCTGATCACGGAACTGGACGTTCTCGGCAAGTCCAAACATGAACTGCCGTTCGAGATCGCCCAGTCCAAGAACATCAAGGAAGATGTCCGTCTGAAGTACCGTTATCTGGACATGCGCAACCAGAAGGTCAAGAACAACATCCTTCTGCGTGCGGAAGTCCTGCACTTCCTGCGCAACAAGATGTACGAACTGGGCTTCACAGAGGTACAGATGCCGATCCTGACGGCTTCCTCTCCGGAAGGCGCACGTGATTTCGTCGTTCCGTCCCGTCTGTTCCCGGGCAAGTTCTACGCTCTGCCGCAGGCACCGCAGATCTACAAGGAACTGCTCATGGTCGGCGGATTCGAGAAGTACTTCCAGATCGCACCTTGTTTCCGTGATGAAGACGCACGGGCGGACCGCACGCTGGAATTCTATCAGCTGGACCTCGAAATGAGTTTTGTGGAGGAAGACGAGATCCTCGAAGTCGGTGAAGAGATCTTCTACGATACGTTCAGTCATTTCTCGGACAAGAAGGTATCCCCGCGTCCGTTCCGGAGGATCGCCTACAACGATGCGATGGAGATGTACGGTACAGACAAGCCGGATCTGCGTAACCCGTTGATCATCCGTGATGCGTCGGAAGTACTGAAGAATACGAAGTTCGGTCCGTTCCGCAAGTCCACGGTCAAGGTCATCGTTGTTGATGAGATCGGTACCAACTCCAACTCCTGGTTCAACGAGATCGTCGAGTATGCGTCCAGCATCGGTATGCCGGGCATTGGTTACGTTACACTGCTGGAAGACGGCTCCCTCAAAGGACCGATCGACAAGTTCCTCACAGATGAAGAGCGCAAGGGACTGATCGAGACCTTCGGCATGAAGACGAACTCCGTCATGTTCTTCATCGCCAACAGATCGAAGAAGACAGCGCAGAAGTTCGCCGGACAGATCCGTACGGAACTCGGCCGGAAGTGCGGCATGATCGATCCGGACCGTCTGGAGCTGTGCATCATCAACGATTTCCCGATGTTTGAGTTTGATACTTCCACCAACAAGTATGAATTCTGCCATAACCCGTTCAGCCTTCCGCACGGCGGTCTGAAGGACTATGAGACTAAGAAGCCGGATGAGATCCTGGCCTACCAGTATGACTTTGTCTGCAACGGCAACGAGATGGCTTCCGGTGCGATCCGCAACCATGATCTGGACAGTCTGGCAAAGGGCTTCGAGATCGTCGGATACAACCGTGAGGAAGTCGAAGAGCGCTTCAAGTCGATCTTCACAGCATTCCAGTATGGATGCCCGCCTCACGGAGGAATGGCGCCCGGTATCGACCGTATCATCATGCTGATCCAGGATGAGCCGAACCTGAGAGAAGTACAGGCCTTCCCGACCAGCGCTTCCGGTCAGGACCAGATGATGGGGTCCCCGAGCACTCTGACACCGGTGCAGATGGAAGAGCTGCATCTGATGATCAAAGAGGATGAAGAAGATGAGTAACCTCACCAAGGAAACCGTCGAACTGTTCGCAAAAGAACAGATGTTTGAAATGACCGAAGAAGAAAAACAAACGGCGCTGAAGGATCTGGAAGCGATGGAACTGCACATTGAAAAGATCAACCGGATCCCCGGCGTCACAACAGCAACAGTTATGACACATTGCCTGGATAACTTTATTCTGGAACTGCGGGAAGACGAACCGGTGGAATCGACACCGATCGAAGACTTGCTGGCAAATGCCGACGAAGTCTTTGACCGTGAGATAGAGCTGCCGAAGGTGGTGAACGGATGACATACATGACAAGATCCGTGGAAGAACTCCACGAACTCCTCGTAAAGGGAGAAGTCTCTCCCAAAGAACTGCTGGACGAAGCCCTGCAGAAGTCCCATGAGGTACAGGAAAAATACAACGCTTTTGTCACGGTCGTTGACGGAGCTGAACCCGGAGAAGCCGGTGAACATGTGCTTTCTGCCATTCCGTACGGAGCAGAAGATGTGTATTCCACCAAGGGAGTACTGACCACCGGCGGTTCCAAAGCATTGTACGACTATGTACCGTTCTTCAATGCGGCTGCTATTGATCGTCTGGCGGAAGCCGGTGCAGTTCTTGCCGGAAAGACAACGATGGATGAGTTCGGTGTGGGCGATACCGGAACAACAGGACATAACGGTAAGGTACGGAACCCCTGGGATCCGGAACGGATGTGCGGCGGTTCCAGTGCCGGTTCAGCCTGCGCAGTTACGGCAGGTGTCTATCCGTTTGCGCTGGGTACTGACACAGGCGATTCCGTCCGTAAGCCGGCAGCTTACTGCGGAATCGTCGGATACAAGCCGACGTACGGAATGATTTCCCGGAACGGGGTCTTTGCCGGTGTATCCAGCATGGATCACTGCGGCGTACTGGCGCGGAGCGTGGCAGATGCGGCGATCGTAGCGGATACCATGAAGGGTCCTGATATCGACGATATGACGACCTGGGATACTGCGGATATCCACCTGCGTGATGCGCTGGACGGTGATCTGGCAGGAAAGAAGCTCTGCTACGTCAAGGAACTCGCAGATCCGGAGTATTATCCTGCTGCAGACGAAACGCTCAAGGCACATCTTGCCAACTTCATGGAGAAGGTGGAAATGCTCAGGGCCAAAGGGATCCGGGTGGATGAGGTATCGGTGGACAAGGCACTGCTGGAGGCTGTACCATCCGTTTATGCGGTCATCGGCTGTGCAGAAGCGACATCCAACCTCATGGCGATCACTGGGCTGATCTTCGGACCGAGAGGAGAAGGCAGGAACTGGGTCGAACAGTTCAAGGACCATCGTACGAAGGGACTCGGTTCTCTGGTAAAGAGAAAGATCATTGCAGGATCGTATGTCCTCAAGGACGAGAATCAGGAACGGTATTTCCGAAGTGCGCAAAGAGGAAGACGGATGATCGTGGACGCCTGGAAGGAACTGTTCAAGGCATATGATGCAGTACTGCAGCCTGCTGGTACAGGACCTGCGAAGCTTTTGAGCAATACAGAAGAAACACCCGGTACGGAAATGCTGGAACATGCAGGGTTGATCGCAGACTTCGGTGGTTTCCCGTCCATTACGATTCCGGACGGCTTCGTTGAAGGTCTGCCGGTCGGTATGACGATCACTGGAAACATCTACGATGATGAGACTCTGCTGAACATTGCGTATGGTATCGAAGGTATGATGGACTACAAAGGCCAGATTGCCGGGGAGGGCAAATGATCATGAAGTATAAAGCAGTGATCGGACTGGAGATGCATTGTGAACTGAAGTCGGATTCCAAGGTATTCTCCCGCTCCAGAAACGGTTATTCCAAGCTGGCAAACTCCAATGTTTGTCCGTTTGATCTGGGATTCCCCGGAGCGATGCCCTCTTTGAACAAACGGAGTGTCAAGGAAGCAGTCATGATGTCCATGGTTCTGAACTGCAAGCTGCCGGAATACATGCTGTTTGACCGGAAACACTACTTCTATCCGGATCTTCCGAGCGGCATCCAGCTGACACAGAACACCCTGCCTGTCGGTGTGGACGGCGCAATCGAGATCGAGTGCGAAGGAAAGCGTAAGACTGTCTACATTCACGACATTCATCTGGAAGATGATGCGGCGGCGATGGATCATTTTGAAGATACTTCTGTGATCGATTTCAACCGTTCTGCAGCACCGCTGCTGGAACTGGTGACCCAGCCCTGTTTGTACTCTGCAGAGGAAGCAGTCGCTTTCCTGGAGCATATGCGCAGTGCCTACAAGTACTGCGGTACAAGCGAAGCAGATACAGCGAAGGGACAGATCCGCTGCGATGTCAACGTTTCCATCATGGATGAAGACGCAACGGAATTCGGTACCCGTGTGGAGATCAAGAACGTCAACTCCTTCAGCAATGTCTACGATGCCATCAAGTATGAAGTCAGACGGCAGAGCGAACTGAAGGCAGCCGGCCGGTATGATGAAGTCGTACAGGAAACACGGCGGTATGATGAAGTTTCCGGAACGACCCAGCGTATGCGTTCCAAGGAAGACGCTGTGGATTACAAGTACTTCCCGGAACCCAATATCCCCCGTTACCGTCTGACACCGGAATGGGTGGAATCCATCCGCAGGGAGATCCCGCGTCTGGCACTGGAGCGTAAGGACATGTATACCGGTACCTACGGTCTGAGCGACTACGACGCTTCGATCCTCGTGCGTGAGAAAGAGATCTCCGACTACTTCGAGAAGTGCATCAACCTGGGCGTGGATCCGAAGGAAGCCTGCAACTGGATCACGGTCAATATCATCGCCTACATGAACAAGAACGAACTGACGATCGATGAGATCTTCCTGCGGCCGGAACATCTGGCCTTCATCACGGAAAACGTGAAGAAGGGTACGATTTCCTCCAAGCAGGCCAAGGATGTCTTCTTCAAGGTTCTGGAAGAGAAGAAGGAACCGTCAGCGTTCATCAACAAGGAAAATGCCCAGATCTCCGATGCAGGAGAACTGGAAGGCATCATTGATGGTATTCTGGCAGCCAATCCCGGTGAAGTGGAAAAGTACCGGGCAGGCAAGGACAAGCTGTTTGAGTTCTTCGTGGGTCAGGTCATGAGACAGACAAGGGGCAAGGCAAACCCGGTCGTTACCAAGGATCTGCTGCACAAGAAGCTGGATCAGTAAGCAATCAAGGCAGTCAGCGGAAACGCTGGCTGCTTTTCTTTACCCGAAGCAGTGTCTGACACGGTACAATGGAACCAGGAATACAATGGAGGAAAGACTATGCCGACAGCTCATAATGAAGCCAAGAAAGGTGAGATCGCCAAGACCGTGCTGATGCCGGGTGATCCGCTGCGTGCCGAATACTTTGCCAGTAAACTGCTTACCGATGTCCATCGGTTCAACACGGTCCGGAACATGTTCGGATTTACGGGAAAGTACAAAGGAAAAGAAGTATCGATCATGGGAAGCGGAATGGGAATCTGCTCGATCGGTATCTATTCCTATGAACTGTTCAAGGAGTACGATGTGGACAATATCATCAGAGTCGGCACCTGCGGTGTATACGCTGATGAAAAGTTCGAACTGCTGGATACAGTGCTGGTTACGGAAGCGTTCTCGTTTTCCACGTTTGCGCAGGAGCAGAGCGGCTATGACAAGCCCATCACATACGCGGATGAAGAACTGCTGGATAAATTGAGGAAAAGCGCTGCGAACATGAAGATCCGGATGCCGGAAGCCAGAACGCATTCCAGTGATGTTCTGTACTATACGAAGGAGAAGCGGGCAGTACTGGCTGACCGGATGAAGAACCAGTACGGCTGCGATATCGTGGAGTGTGAGAGCTTTGCGCTGTTCCACAATGCCAGGATGACCGGAAAGAAAGCAGCCGGACTGATGCAGGTGGTGGATCTGATCAAGCGTGATCAGCACGCGACATCGGAAGAACGGGAACGTGCCGGACAGCAGATGTTTGAGATTGCATTGGGTACGCTGTTTGTGTAGGCGGATATACCACAGTAATATGAAAACAAGCATTCGTACAGGAATGCTTGTTTTTGGTTGTTAACGGATCGTTTTCGGTTCTCCGGCAGCGATGTATTTTTCCTTCGCATCAACGACCTGCTGGATATGCTTTTCCACGGTCGTGCAGCATCCGCCGACTGCGGCGGCTCCGGCTGCCATGTAGGAAAGCGCGAAGGAACCGAAGTCCATGCGTCCTTCCGTACTGCTCCAGGTCTTTGTGAAAGGGTCATAGACCTCACCGCTGTTCGGATAAACACCGATGGGAAGATCTGTTCCCTGTTTCATCTCCTTGACAAGGGCAGCGATATACTCCGGTTTTGTGCAGTTGATGCCGATCATTCTAAGGTGAGGATGATCCTGTGACAGTACTTCCGCACATTTCCGTACAGAATCACCGGCGCAGGTGTGTTCACGGTCGATGCAGGTGAAGCTGATCCAGTAGTCGGCACCGAGGGATTCGGCGATCTCCGCGGCAACGAGTGCTTCTGCCAGCGCCGGCTGGGTCTCGATCAGCAGCATATCGGCTCCGGATTCGTGGAGCAGCTGCATCCGTCTGTAGTGGAAATTCCACAGAAAATCATGATTCATGGAATAGTTTCCGGTGTATTCCGAACCGTCTGCCAGATAGGCACCGTAGGGACCGACTGCCCCAAGGCAGAGCGGATACGGTCTTCCGGAGGATTTTCCTTCATCTTCCCACCAGGCATCCCGTGCTTCAAGGAACAGTCTGACAGACCGGGTGATCAGTTCTTCAGCTTCCTGTTCGGTGCAACCTGTACTCATGAATCCGGGGATCGTTGCCTGATAGCTGCAGGTAATACCGCAGTCCGCCCCGGCTTTGAAGTAGTTGTAATGTACCTGGCGGACGAGATCGGGCTGGTTCTTGAGGACAGAAGCGGTCCAGAGCTTGTTGTTCAGATCAGCACCCAGGTTCTCCAGAGCGGTCGACATGGAACCGTCGATGATCATAATGCGGTTGTTGTTGAGGATCTCTTTCAGATCAGTTTTCATGTGTATACCTCTATTTTTATATCACTCATGATCAGTGATGAATGACATCATCTGACTCATGTATGCGATGGATGACCGGTGCTGCGTCTTCGCTCATGAACCAGGCGTATACAGCCGGCGGCAGATAGTCTTTCAACGCCGGCAGATTGCCTTCCTTGATGAGAGCGCGGACTGTAGAGGCACTGATGGATCCGTGACTGTTTTTCAGCCGCGGAATCATGATACAGCGGATTCCATAGTCCTGAAGACGCTTCTGCAGCACTTCG
>JAFWJP010000179.1 GCA_017514645.1 Solobacterium sp.
CAAACACTCCGTTGCCTTCGATGATCCTGCCCGAGAAGGACCCGTCATAAATGTGCCCCACACCGCAAGAAGGACTGCGCGGCTGAAGAACGGCAAGGTCGATCTCCTTTTCTTTTGCCAGTTTCAGGCACTTCTCCGCGCCTTCCCTGAATTCCCTGTCCTTGTTTTCGCCCGCGCTGTTCATGACTATGCCGTCCGCTATCTCGCACGGGACGCGCGGAGCCGGAAGGCCGCCGGCCATCTCAGGACATACCGGTATCACCTCGTGCCCCTCAGTGAAAGCAATGACCTTTTCGCTGTAATTATCGCCGCCGTCATATTTGCATTTCTGCCCAAGCAGGCAGGCGCTGACCATGATCTTCATTTTAACTCCTTATGGCTGACCATGCTTCGATCAGCTTCTCAAGCGTCCACTGCGCGTTCGCGGGACTTGTCGAAGGCAGGCATACCGCCTCGCGGCCGGTCCGCGGTTCTATATACTTCCGGTACAGCTCGTGAGACTTGCGGCCGTTGCAGTATATCCTCTCTATGTCGCAGCTGTCCAGAATGATGCCGATATCATTGGCCTGCGCGTTCCTGATGCTGGAGTCAGACGAGCCGGTGATCTCGCAGCTCGCTATCGAATCCCACAGCGCCAGTCCGCTGCCGAGTATCAGCTGTTTCTTCTCTTCTATGCTCTGCGGAACAGGCTGATCGAATATAGCGGCTATCACCTTCCAGAACCTGTTCTGCGGATGTCCGTAGAAGAAGTTCTGTTCTCTCGACTTCACTGACGGAAAAGAGCCGAGTATGAGCACCCGGCTGTTATCGTCATATAAAGGGCCGAAAGGATGGTCCAGTCTCTTTGTCATAATGCTGTTCCTCCGCGCTTCGCAGCCGGTGTCTTCCTTCAGAATTCCATTCGTATCTGTCCTGAATCCTGCTCCCTGACCAGCCGGATCTGCGGTCTCTCAAGGAATTCAGAGAGCCTGCCGTCATCTGATATCCACGGTCTGATCTCGTCTTTGCCTATCATCACAGGCATCCTGTCATGCACAGGCTTCATGCTTTCATTGGCCTCTGTTGTCAGGATGGTGTATCGCGGCACTCCCTTTTCCTCACGATAGAAGCCTGCCAGAAGGATCAGTTGCTTTTCCGGAAGGAAGAATCTGTATCTTGCCTTGTACGCGTCCCATTCATAGAAACCGCTTGCCGGAATGACGCAGCGGCGGTTCAAGATACTGTCGCAGAACATATTCTTATCTCTTGCCGTCTCAGATCTGGCGTTGATTATAAGCCCCTTCGCGTAGGGATTCTCAAAGCCCCAGCGCATATTGGCAACAGACAGATCATTGCCATCACGGCAAATCACCGCGGACGCGTCCGACGGGCGGATGTCCCGTCCCGGCTCTATCTGCAGCGGCTCGTTCAGTTTGATGGTTTGTGAAGCGATCAGGTCCTCCATCATGTCGCGGATCTGATCTGCGTAATAGTATCTGCAGCACATTACTCAAGGATGTTTTTTGCTTCGAATTGCACCTCGATATCACTGACCACGAATTCACCGTCGGTACGGTTCATATCTTCCGGCGTTACGACAAAGCAGATCTGATTTATTTCGGACAACGGTTTATGATTCATTGGCTGCAGCGGGATCCTGATTTGGTTTATGCCCTGTTCCAGTACCCGCTTTTCAGCTTTATACACCTTATGTGTTTCACCAAATTTAAATTCGACAGTAATGGATCTCAAGGCGCCTTCAGGATCATCCAGAGTGAATGAAAACGCTGCATCTTTGTCAAATACCAGGTATTCCGTAAAATCGATCTCATCCCAGTATTCCAATGCTAACGACACGAATGCCGGATGCTGACCGGCAGGCAGCCTTGAAAGATGGAATTCCATAAGGAATCGTCCGGGTTCTGTTTCATGCGCCCTTACTATTCTGTCTTTTGGAACAGGATTGCCGGCAGGCTCATCATAATACGCCCCGCAGCCGACGTCCTGAGTCAGCGACGTCATTTTCAGAACCGATTTTCGTATATATCCTGCATATTCGGCTATTTTTACGTTCAGGCTGTCGACCGCGCCGGCATTCTCCGGCCCCGCGATCTCTCTAAGAAGCATGCTTATACCCTTAGGATCAGCAAGTTCTTCTATCTGCAGCTCAACAAGCGGAGTATTTGCCAGTGCCATATCCTTATCAAGCGGCGGTACAAGGACAGGCTGTATGGAAACCGATCTGTGATCGAAACAGTATCTCTGATAAGCAGCACCTAATTCAAGGATGGCATACCGGCTCGTCCAGTATTCGTTAGACAGTATCGCAATAAACATATCCGCGTCTGAGAGGCGCGAATAGATCACTTCTTTGTAATTCGCTCCCGATGGGATGACCACTGCCTCCGATGAGCAGAATATGTCCACGCCAGGATCAACTTCTCTTATCAATGACATAAGCCCTTCAAGGAGCCATGCGTTTTTTGTTGAATGACTAATGAAAATTTTATTGACCATCCTGATTCCGCCTCTCTATTATGTGAAACTCTTTACGTTATTGTATAGCCTGCCGCGTCATGATCTTTTTTTGCCGCGTACCGCGCTTCCAATGCCCATGCCGGCAAGCGATATGAGCGCGCCGTAAAGGATCATCGAAAACTCCGGAGTGTTGACCTTATTGAACGCTATATTGTTAGCCAGGCTGAAAGTCAGGTATTCCGCGAGCATGTACATGATGCCGAACGCAGCGCACATGCCCCACTTATGCCTGCCCCACCAGTCGTTTCTGCCGATAAGGAACGACGCTGCCAGGATCAGCGCAGGCTGGATGATCCAGAGGAACAGGATCGAGTAGCCCATCGCGTCAGCGTCGCCGGATATCCAGAAGAACCCTATTGCCAGAGCCCATCCTGCTATATACGCGAGAATAAATTTTGTTTTGCTCATTTGCATTTTGCGCTTCTCCTTGGCCGGTCGTAATACTGGCTGTTCTGATGTCATTGGCCCGCGATCTGTTCAAGGAATTTTTTTGCTTCAGCTGCTCCTCCGCAGGCCTTGAAGCTCTCCGAAATACGCAGGGCGGCTTCCTTATACTGCGGCTCATTGATGACTTTGGTCAGCGCGTCCAGGACGTCATCTTCGGATATCGATCCGAGCCTGACTCCGGCGCCGAGTTCTTCTGTTCTCTTTGCCACGGCATCCTGTTCCGGCGTCTGCGGGAAGAGCACCAGCGGGACCCCGAAGTACAGTCCCTCAGAGGCTGAGTTCATGCCGCAGTGAGTTATGAACGCGTCTGCTATCGACAGCACTGCCATCTGATCTACCGACTCGTATATCTGTATGTTCCCCGGCAGATCG
>JAFWJP010000180.1 GCA_017514645.1 Solobacterium sp.
CACTTTCCACGATGATGAGTGCGACCCTGAACCGGGAAAAGAAAGATATCATTCCGCTGCGGGAAGAACTGGAATATGTCGATGCCTATTTATATATCATTAAGACCCGCTTCGGTGACCGCTTTGCCTGCACGACAAAGATCGAACATGAGGAGGCCCTGGATTATATGGTGCCGAGACTTATCATTCAGCCAATCGTGGAGAATGCGGTGGAACACGGCCGCAATTCTTCCGGGGAAGGATTTGTGTCGATCGTCATTGAGGGCGGAAAAGATGCAGGAGATGATCTGCGCATTATCGTTACCAACCCGGGAGAACCTTCTGCCGAAGACATGGAACGCATCCATGCGCTGCTGGAAGATACCGGTACGGAACCGGTCAGTGCCAGCCAGATCGGCATCCGCAATGTAAACAAACGGCTGAAAATGGTGTACAGCGAGGGATCCGGACTGAAAATTGAACCGGATGGCCAGGGAAATACCACATCAACAATAATCGTCAAAAAGTCACAATCTCAGCAATTCAAACCGTAAGCGCTTTCGAATACTCTGAAACTGTAAATGAAGAACATGCGCAGTACTTCAGGGGATGAATGCACGAACTGATCCGCGTGCAGGTCTTCCTCAAACGAAACATTCAGTATAACAATGGAGGGAATCATGAAACGCATTTGGAATCTGGCGCTGAGCGCACTGCTGGCAGGAACACTCGCTGCCTGCGGCACCGGCACAGCAGAACCGGCAGATAATTCTGCAGACGGTTCATCTACCACTGCTGACACAACAGAATCCGTCAGCCTCAATGTCACTACCACCTTTGCCGGAGAAGACGGCAATGCACAGAACTTCAAGAACTCCGTCGCTGCCTGGGAAAGCAAGACCGGCAACAAAGTTGTGGATACCTCCGCAACTTCCGACGAGAACTTCAAGACCAGAATCATCACCGACTTTGAAACCGGTTCGGAACCGGATGTCCTGTTCTTCTTCAACGGCGCAGATGCCAATGATTTTGTAAAAGCAGGCAAGGTCGTATCGATCGATGAGATCCGCAAGAGCTATCCGGAATACGCATCCAACATGGATGACGGACGTATCAGCGCATCTCCGGCCGACGGCGTGAAGTACGCAGTACCGGTCAACGGCTACTGGGAAGCAATGTTTGTAAACAAGGAAGTTCTCGATGCGGCAGGCGTTACAATGCCGGATGAGAACACTACCTGGGAAGAGTTCCTGGATGACTGCGAGAAGATCAAGAAAGCAGGCTATGCGCCGATCGCTGCAGCACTCGGAAACATACCGCACTACTGGTGGGAATACGGCATCTTCAATCATCAGACACCGGAGAACCATCTTGAGATCCCGGGTGCCGCTGACGATACAATCGGCAAGGAATGGGTTGCCGGCCTCGAAGATGTAAAACAGCTGTATGAACTCGGCTATTTCCCGGATAACACCTTATCCGCAACCGATGATGAAACCTTCGCAATGTTCACCGATGGCAAGGCAGCGTTCCTGCTCGACGGTTCCTGGAAAGTCGGCGGCATCGTCGCCAACTGCCAGAGCAATCCGGAAGATCCTTCCACGCTCGACACCGAAAAACTGGATCACTTCGATGTGACTTACTTCCCGGCACAGAATGCCCGCAAGACAACCGATCTGATCGGCGGTCTCTCCATGGGTTACTACATCACAAAGAAAGCCTGGGATGATCCGGCGAAGCGTGATGCGGCAGTCTCCTTCGTCGAATAC
>JAFWJP010000181.1 GCA_017514645.1 Solobacterium sp.
ATCTACAGTGCGTATCAGGAACTGGTGTATATCACGACGCTGGTGCTGCCGTTTGCCATTGTATACCTCACATATCATGATCATATGCGCAGGGAGGACATCAAACGGATCGTTCTGTTTGAAAGCGCGGTCATTTCCGTTCCGATCGTTCTCGGTGATCTGTTTGTGTTCGGAAAGAGTACGTATTACGGCTATACGGTTGCCAATCTGTTCAGCTGGTTCACGGATATCTACAACTGGTATCATCCGCGGACACTGGCTTCCAAGTTCTTCTTCAATGAAGGCAACACCATCGGCATTCTCATGTTCATGCTGCTGCCGCTGCTGTACTGCATCCGTGAGGAGGAAACAGACAGGACCAGGCGCCGCCGGGTGAGCGTACTGATCTTCCTGCAGTCCATGAGCATGCAGATGCTGGCTACCCGTGTCGCAACATACGGCGCTGTTATGATTCCTGTCGTATTCCTGGTGCTGTATCTGTTTATTGTCTTTATCATGAAGGAACGCAGGTTTGAGAAGAGGGCTCTGGTATTCCCGCTGATCTGTGCGGTCGTATTTGCTCTGATGCTTGAAAGAACACCGGCCGTACAGAACCAGAAGGTCGATGCGATCAATGATACAGCCCTCATCAATAATCCGATGGGGGATATCGGAAGAGAAGAACTGAAAAATGCGGAAGATCTCGTTCCGGGAAGTAAGGAATGGATCGATTTCTACGTCTATATGTTTGAGGCCTACGGTATCAATGCCAGGTATATCCAGAGCGTACCGTCCATGTACTATACGGAATACTACAGCTATCAGGTCGACCCGAAGTTCTGGGTGGATGTTACATTCATGGATGTCTATGACCGGGTGAGCGGCCGTCAGATCGAACGGATCTTCTTCAACTATAAATACCAGGAACTCTCTTCCAAGGAAAAGATCCTGGGTATGGGATACAGTACATTCATGAACGGTTCCATCGTCCTGGAACAGGATTTCCTGCAGCAGATCTATACGCTGGGATATGCCGGATTTGTGATCTGCATTCTGCCGTGGTTTGCCTTGATCCTGTACGGCGGGGTGATGTTCCTGAAACATTTCCGGAAGATGTTCACGCTGGAAAACCTGTGCATGATGACCGCAATCGGCGCGGCATTCGGTTCCGCCTGGCTTTCCGGTCATGTACTGGATCAGTTTGTGACCTCTGTCTTCATGGCATTCCTTGCCGGTGTGCTGCTTGACAGAATCCGGGAGGCAAAGGCATGAGACCGGCCGTCAGTGTCATTGTTCCGTGCTGGAACTGCGCGGATACCGTGGAGCGAACGCTGGACAGTCTCTGTGCCCAGACGCTGGGGGATCTGGAAATCGTCGTCATCAATGACGGCTCAACGGATACGACCGGTGCTGTCCTTTCTGCCTATGCGGACGCGCACCCGGAACGGATGATCCGGATCTATGAAAAGGAAAATGAGGGGATCGCTGCTGCGAGAACCTTTGGTGTTTCCAAGGTGACAGGACGCTGGTTCGGATTCCTGGACAGCGATGATTACTGTGATGAGGGAATGTTCCGGGATCTTTATGATCTGGCTGAGAGAGAACATCTTCAGGTCGCTGTTTCGCATTTTCTCTGGCACAATTCCCAGGGAGAGCGTCTGGAAAAGGAAGGACCGTATCCGTGCGGACCGGATATGATGGTCTCTCTGTTCGCTGTTCTCTGGAACAAGCTCTACAATACGGATTTCATCCGTTCCCTGGATATTGCGTTTCCCTATGGAGACCGCTATGAGGATGCCTGCTGGCTGTACTGTCTCTGTGCGCATGTGACACGGATCGGTTTCCTGGACAAAGCGTATGTACACTATGTGCAGAAAGAAGGCTCCATCACCCACAACAACAACGACCAGGTCAAGAACATGATCGATGTGTTCCGTATCATTGTCCGCTATTACAAGGATCATGGTTTCTACGATGAATACAAGGAAGCGCTGGAATACATCCACATCCGCTTCTTCCTGGGCAATTCCTTTCTGCGCAGTGCCCGGATCAAGGATGCGGAAGACCGCCGCAATACGATCATGATGGGCTGGAACCTGCTGAATGAAGCATTCCCGCAGTGGCGGAAGAATCACTACCTGCGTACGCTCCCCGGCATGAAAAACCGGTATTTCCGGATGGTGAGGGGCTGGAATCTCATGGCTTTTGCCTGGGTATTCCGCAACTTTAAGAAAGACAATCTGTAGATGTTTGAGATTACCGGCAGGTATTGTATAATAAAAAAATGCTTGGAGGGCATGGAATGGAACTTCTGTCTATCGTAGTACCGTGCTATAACGAAGAGCTCACGGTCGATCTGTTCTATACGGAACTGGTGAAAGTTCTGGATACCATGGATGTGGACCGGGAGATCATTTTTGTTAATGATGGATCGAAGGACAGGACGCTGGAGAAGGTCCTGGCATTGCGGGATGCTCATCCCGGTGAGGTCAGGTGCATTGATTTCAGCCGCAATTTCGGCAAGGAAGGCGCTATGCTGGCAGGGCTGAGGATGGCCAAGGGTGATTATGTTACGGTCATGGACAGCGATCTGCAGGATCCGCCGTCCAATCTGCCGGTCATGCTGAAGATGATCCGGGAAAACGGGGATGATGTCGTCGGTACCAGAAGAGTCACACGGGCCGGAGAGCCGAAGATCCGTTCCTGGTTTGCCAGACAGTTCTACAAACTCATCAACCGCTTTACGGAAGTGGAAATTGTGGATGGTGCGCGGGATTTCCGCCTGATGCGCCGCTATGTTGTGGATGCCGTTCTCTCCATGGAAGAATACAATCGTTTCTCCAAGGGTCTGTTTGCCTGGGTAGGCTACCAGGTGGAATACCTGGAATACGAGAATGTAGAGCGTGTTGCCGGTGAGACGAAGTGGTCGTTCGGAAAACTGTTCCGCTACGCACTGGACGGTATTATTGAATACACGGAAGCACCGATGCATTTCTGCAGCTGGACAGGAGCGATCCTCTCCGCGGTCATGCTGGTGGAACTGATCGTTCTGCTTGTCATGTCGCTGTGCGGGAAGCAGATCTCCTCTGCGGTACTGATCATATCCTGCATCCTGTTCATGGGCGGGATCCTGATGCTGGGACTCGGCATCATCTCGGAATATCTGCTGAAGACATATTCCGAAGTGCGGAAGAGACCGCACTACATTGTAAAGAACTATTATGAGTAGGAAGGAAACGCCAATGGCAAAGACGACGAATCAGCCGGTGAAGAGCGTCCAGACGCAGGCACATAGTCACAGAAAGCTTTCGAGCCGTACTTTTACAGGCATTCTGATCGCTCTGTGCCTTGCGGTTATAGCCGGATACATATTCAATATCGTACGGATTGCCCGTACAGCATCGAGCAAGACGGATGATTCACTGGAAATCGATACATCCAATGCCCTGCACAATGATCAGTACACCATCGGAAACAACCCGACGGATGTACAGAAGACATACTTCGAAGGTCTGACGGATGCGCTGGCAGCCCAGGATGAAGCCGCGATCTGCGATGCGGTGGTCAACAGTTTTGTTTCGGATTACTTTACCTGGACGAACAAGGACGGAAACTATGATGTCGGCGGACTGGAGTATATCTACGGACCGAAGATGTCAACGTTTGCCCAGTGGTCACGCTACAACTTCTACCGTGACTTTGATCTGTATGTCAGTCAGTACGGACGTACAAAACTCATTGAAGTCATGGAAATCACACCTGTGGAAGCCACAAAGCGGGCACCGGATTTCACGATCGTGGAATACGATTCCGCCGGCAACCGGCAGGAAACGAC
>JAFWJP010000182.1 GCA_017514645.1 Solobacterium sp.
AACCGAAGACCATGATGAAGACGGCACCGACGAGCAGTGTGACGATCAGCGGCAGGAACATGGCTTTCAGGTCATCCATCGAAATGGTTGCCAGAGAGCCGAAGCAGATGCACATAACGCACAGCATCAGGAAGCCGTTGGCATGTGCCGCAACATGTGCGTTTCTCGGCAGGAAGCCGATTGCATAAGCGATGATACCGACGATCAGGTACATGACGTTGACGTTGATGACACCGTTCGTCAGGCTGGAAAGCAGATAACCGACCCAGGCAACGATGGCAATGCGCGCAAATACCGTGTTGTCACCGGCCATGAACTTCGGGAAACGCTTGATCAGCTTGGGCTTGTCTTCCGCTGTACCGCTGGAGAGATCCTTCATAACGACCTTTCCGTCAATGATCGCGTTGCAGTAAAGACGCAGCATATTGGAGCAGATCGGCATACCGACGAAGCCCTGGCAGCCGATGATCAGGATGGCAAACGCCGCAAGGTCATTGCGTCCTGCTGCCTGAGCAGCCGCAGAAGTCATCTGACCGGCAATGATACCTCCGGAAATCGGCGCGGAAGCACACAGTGCCCACTCACGGCCGACGATCCATGAACTGACGGTAAACGAAGCAATAGCCAGACCTACCAGCGCAAACAGCGCAATGGCAACGGTCTTGATCTGAGCGAACATTGTCGGCAGTTCAATCATCGTACCCATGCTGACAAGCAGCAGAGCGATGGCGAATCCACCGGCGATCGTAGTCAGACCTGTAGAAGCGATCGTATCAGCCGGAACGATACCGGTCTGGAAACCGATCAGGTAGAAGATCATAGCAATCAGCAGTCCACTGACGCGTGACTTTGTGAGATTACTTACCCAGTCACCGATTGCCATGAAGACCACGAACACCATGAATGAAAATAATGGAGTCCACATAGACTAATTCCCCCTTGGTCTTTATCCCCTCTTTCGGGATGTAGTGTAATTATAAAATGCACGCACCCGTTTTCAAGAAATAATTTTCACTGCAAATGAAACAAGTTGAACTGATTTTGTTTCTTTTGTTACAAAAGTGAAAATTTTTTCATTTTTGCGTGCTGTTCTGCTCGATCAGCGCCGCATCTTTGCGTGCAATCAAAAAGCACCCGGACGGGTGCCTGACTATCCCTGTTATTGCTTTTCGTTTCTTCCGTAATGGTTGAGGATCTCGTCGATCATCCTGCGGACTTCTACATCATTGGTGTCTTCGTCCGACACCAGCTGTACCAGACCGCCGATGATCAATGCAGCGAAGTACTTCGTGTTGCGGATCACAAGCCGGTTCAGCCGGACACCTTCATCCAGCAGGTCCGCCAGCATCCCTGCGGCGTCCTTCTTCGCTTCCTCCAGGCTCTTCTGGTTCAGCGGTGACATATCCACCTCATTCCCGCCGACGCTCTTCCAGAGTTCCGCAAACGACGCTGTCACATTCTTTATGAAACGGGCAAGGCGTTCATCATAGTCTTCCCCGGGTTTCATTTCCCCGACCTTGTCCAGGAATGCTCTGCGGTACTTCTCGCTGATGGCATCGATCACATCTTCCTTGGAATTGAAGTAATAGTAAAACAGCCCCTTTGCCGCATTGACTTCCTTCACGATCGAACTGATTGTGGTATCCACGATACCGTTCTCCCGGAACAGCCGTTCTGCCGCGTCCATGAACTCCGACCTGCGGTCATTTTCCTGTTTGTCTGCCATAACTTCATCATAGTCTTCTGTTGACCGCCAGTCAATCAATAGCATGTTATACTGTTCTCATGAAACTGATCTGTCCTGTGTGCGGAAAACCACTGCACAATCATGAAAAAAGCGCTGTCTGTCCCGACCGCCATACCTTTGACTATTCCGCCGGCGGTTATCTCAATCTTGCCCTGAACAAGAGTGATCTGCACGGCGATTCCAAAGAGATGACCGCCGCCCGTACCGCATTCCTCAATACCGGGGCGTACGGTCCCCTGCGCGATGAAATCGTGCGGATTATGGAGGAATGCGCGCCGGAGACCACCGTGGACCTGTGCTGCGGTGAAGGATATTACACAGCCTGTCTTCCGGGGAAGGAGAAATACGGTATCGATCTCTCAAAACCGGCGCTGAAGTACGCGTCCAGACGGGACCGGGGAACACTGTACATTCTGGCTTCCGCCTTCCGCGTACCGCTGGAAGACCATTGCGCCGACTGTATCCTGACCTGCTTTGCGCCGGTTGCCGAAGAGGAGATCAAACGTCTTCTGCGTCCAGGGGGTACCTTTATCTATGTAACCGGCGGTCCGGACCATCTGTTCGAGCTCAAGAGCCTGCTCTATGAACATCCCTACCGGAACGAAGAGACCGATCCTGTTCGTATGCTCCGCCTTCTGGACACCAAAGAACTGACCTATCCATTCCGGGCGGATCACGACGCCCTGCTGAACCTGTTTGCCATGACACCGTATGCCTACCGGACCGGGAACGAAGGAAAGCAGCGCATCGCTGCAGCCGATCAACTGGACATTACCGCCCAGTTCACCATCCGTATCTACACCGGAGATTGAGGACCCTGCCCTTGAATCTCCTTTTCTTTCGTGCTATGCTTTAGCAGTTAGATAATGTGAGTGCTAAAGGAGGCCGCTATGGCAAAGAAACAATTCAAAGCAGAATCGAAGAGACTGCTCGGTCTTATGATCAATTCCATCTATACCAACAAGGAGATCTTCCTGCGGGAACTGATCTCCAATGCGTCTGACGCGCTGGACAAGCGTTACTATGAAGCGCTGACCAATCCGGAGCGCTACATCAACCGCGGTGATCTGGAGATCCGCATTGAGCGTCATCCGGAAGACCGTACGCTGGTCATCGAAGACAACAGCATCGGTATGACCGCCAAGGAAATGGAGACCAATCTGGGAACAATCGCAAGAAGCGGTTCCTCCGATTTCCTGAAACATCTGGAAGAAAACGACAACCGGAACAACATCGATATCATCGGCCAGTTCGGTGTTGGTTTCTACAGTGCCTTCATGGTTGCCAAGGAGATCACAGTGGAATCGAAATCCGCGGAAGAGGAACCGGTGCACATCTGGAAGAGCACCGGTGAAGACGGCTATACGATCGAGGAAGGTACGCGGACAGAACCCGGCACACGGATCACGCTGCTTCTCAAGGATGATACAGATGATGACAAATACAGTCTCTGGATCGATGAAAACGAGATCCGTACGCTGGTAAAGAAGTATTCCGACTACGTACGCTATCCGATCGTCATGGATGTTGAAACCGTGGAACCCGATCCCGAGGACAAGGAGAAGACCATCAACAGTACCAGGGAAGAAACCCTGAACTCCATGATTCCGCTGTGGAAGAAGAACAAGTCCCAGATCACGGAGGAAGACTACAACAGTTTCTACAAGGCAAACTTCGGTGACTGGACCGATCCCCAGAAAGTCATCCACTACAATGTTGAAGGCAATATCTCCTATACAGCCCTGCTCTACATT
>JAFWJP010000183.1 GCA_017514645.1 Solobacterium sp.
GGATTGATCGACGTAAAGTCTTCAACCTCGAAGACCACATCACCGGGAACATTCTCCCGGGGCGGATACAGATTCGTCAGCTCACGTCCGACCATCTTGGTAATGATGAAGTCCGTTGTCAAACCTTTCGCTACCCAAGTTCCGATATACTGACCGTCACGCATGATCGTTACTTCATCACTGATGCGCAGAATCTCATCCATCTTATGAGAAATATAGACAATTGCGACACCCTTCGCCTTCAGATCGCCGATGATCCGGAACAGTGCCTCAACTTCATTCTGTGTCAATGATGATGTCGGCTCGTCAAGGATCAGGACCCGGCAGTTTGCGGAAACAGCCTTGGCGATTTCCACCGACTGCATCTGGGATACACTCAGTTCTCCCAGCTTCATGTGCGGATCGAAATCCATACGGACTTCCTTCAGTACTCTTGCAGCATCTTCGTACATTTTGTCGTGATCAACAATGGGGATGAACCCGAGTGCTTTTTTCATCGGATAACGGCCGAGATAGATATTCTCGCCGATCGTCCTGGCCGGAATGGGCTGCAGTTCCTGGTGAACCATGGCAATGCCCTTTTCCAGCGCTTCACTCGGATTGTGGATCTCCGTCTTGACACCATCGATGTAGATTTCGCCCTCGTCCATGCTGTAGATGCCGAACATACACTTCATCAGTGTAGACTTTCCGGCACCGTTTTCTCCCATCAGCGCATGAACCGTTCCGGGTTTCAGCTGCAGTTTAACATAGTTGAGCGCGACAACACCGGGGAATGCCTTATAGACATCCTTCATCTCCAATACATATTCAGACATAAAACCATCCTCCGTTATGTTTGTATGATGTGAATCGCTTGAATCTTCGTAATTCATTCTTTAAAAACAGGGGTAAGTCCGTTTCCTGGACTTACCCCGGATGTGTCAGTGGACTAGATTATTCAGCCGTAACCTTCACATAGTCAACCCAGTAGTAGTTGTCCAGTGGTTCGCCGTTCAGCGCCTTGACTGCGACATCAACTGCTGTATGGGACTGACCGATGTGGTCGTTCAGAACTGTACCTGTCATTGTGCCGTTGTTGACCATTTCAACACACTCTGCAAGAGCATCGACACCGAGCAGATAGATATCTTCACCGACTGTACGTCCTGCAGCTTCGATCGCAGCATAAGCACCCAGTGCCATAGCATCGTTGTTGCAGAATACGACTTCGAGGTCATCACCAAACTGAGCCAGAGCGTTCGCTGTGATCGTCTGACCGTTTTCCTGCTTCCAGTTACCAACCTGAGCGGCATCACCATAGAGGTTGACAGGGTTCAGACCTGCATCTGTCAGAGCCTTGATGGAGTACTCTGTACGATACTGAGCATCAACGTTCTCCGGGTCGCCCTGGATCATGATATAAGCGATTTTGCCATCGCCGTTGATATCGCCGTGATCCGGCAGATCAGCAACGATCTCACCCTGGAATGTACCGGACTGACGAGCATCAGCACCGATGTAGCAAACTGTCGGGTTGTCCAGGATACCTGCATAGGACTCATCACCATCTGTTCCCATCGGCTCACGGTTGATCAGAACCAGCGGGATCTCTGCTGCAACGACCTTGTCGATGACAGCGTCAGCGGAAGAAGTCTGAACGAGGTTCAGGATGATAACATCTATATCCTGAGTAATGAAGTTTTCGACCTGGTTTGTCTGTTCAGCCATGTCGTTCTTACCGTCAACGATTGTAACGTTGTACTTCACTGTATCTGTTTCCAGTGTCATGAAGTAAGCTTCGATCTCGTTACGGTACAGCGTCATGAAGTTGTCGTTGAAATCGTAGATGGATACGCCGACGTTGTAAGTCGTTACGTCGCCTGCAGCTTCGCCGCCGTCTGTTGCTTCCCCGCCGTCAGTGCTGCCGGAGCATCCAGCAAGCAGAGCTACTGCGAGGAGTGCGGAAAATAACTTCTTTTTCATTTCTTTCCTCCCTATGGAATTATGTGAATACTTCAAATTCACACAAGGATATTATACGGATTTGTGTAAACGGTTTCAATGCTGTATTTCACAATTTCTTCACATTTATTCTAAATGTACAAAAAAAACACTTTCCTTGCGAAAAGTGTTTCAGATCTCCTATTTCTTCGCAGAACCCTGCTTGGCAACCGCGTCCATCTTCGCCTGCAGCTCTGCTTCGCTCATACCGAGATAGTAATGGCGGATGACCTTGAAATCGTCATCGAATTCATAGACCAGCGGAGATCCTGTCGGAATATTGACTCCGATGATCTCATCATTGGACATGTTGTCGAAATACTTGACCAGAGCACGCAGCGAATTGCCGTGTGCAACGATCAGTACCCGCTTGCCGGCCTTCATGTCTTCCTTGATGACATTCTCAAAATACGGTACGGCTCTGGCTACCGTTGTCTCCAGGGATTCATTCAGCGGCAGTTCAGCCGGATCGATCCCGCGGAACATTTCCTGGTTTCTCGGCGCTCTGGGATCCGCCGGATCCAGCTCAGGAGGTTTGACATCATAGGAACGCCTCCAGATCTTGACCTGCTCATCACCGTACTTGGCAGCTGTTTCCGCCTTGTTCAGACCCTGCAGCGCACCGTAATGACGCTCATTCAGCTTGTAGGACTTGACCACCGGCAGCCATGCGCGGTCCATTTCATCCAGAACATGATTCAGTGTATGAATAGCTCTCTTGAGCAATGATGTGTAGCAGACATCGAAGTCAAAGCCTTCTGCCTTGAGCAGTCTGCCGGCATTCTTCGCCTCCTCATGACCCTTCTCACTCAGGTCGACATCCGTCCATCCGGTGAAGAGATTGAGCTTGTTCCATTCACTCTCACCATGACGGATCAATACCAGTTTCATCATATTGATTACCCCTTTTCAATCTTTACTTATTTTATCACTATGCATTCTGCGCTTCAACGAACGCGGTCAGAACCGGTGACCGCCACCTCCGCCGGAAGAACCGCCTCCACCCGAGAAGCCGCCTCCGCCGCCGCCGGATGATCCGCCGCCTCCACCGCTGGATTCGTAATGCTCTGATACTTTCTGCTTGGTCATTCTGCGGTACAGGACATTGATGCCTGTAGCAGTAGTCATAGCGGCTACCGCAGCATCGGCATCCTCAGCAACATGATCACGGTTTGTGGACAGGATCATGAAGTTGATCAGCAATGCCGCAACCAGCGCGATCAAGGCGTTTGAAATGTACTTCATCGGCTGGGCGATCCGTCCGCCTTCCATCAGCGTTGTCGCCTGCCTGAACACCTCTCTGCAGCAGGACAGATAATCACCGTCGGTCGCGTACAGGTAGACATTGTCCGTGATCGTGTTGGCATAGGACTTGTTGATGGTGCGGTAGACCGAACCCTGAGAATGAAGCCAGATCATCCGTTCCCCCATATCGATGACAAACAGCATCCCGTTTTCCGTCCCGAACAGCTCCGCGTACTTTTCCTTGGCGTAGCGCTCCGTACTGCTGTACTGGATGACCGTAACGACTGCTGCGTTGCCGTACTTCGCAAATTCCTGCATATCCGCAAGCAGTATGGATTCCTCCTGTGCACTCAGCAGATCTTCATTGTCTTCAATGACCGTACGGTAACCGGAATCCGCTGCTGCCGTACTGCTCAGCGGCACAAAGAAGAAACATGCAGATATGAATGCTGTACAGATTCTGAACAGACTACGCATGGTCGTTGCCTCCTTCTCTTGTATAGAACGAAGGCAGAGCCCTGGTCGCTGTTTCGTTGTAGCGGGCGATCAGGTCGATGCACATGATCGATGCCGAAGCCAGGCACAGCAGACTGCCGAGATAGTACCACCAGTCCATGACCGGCATCTGTCCGGCAATCACGAAACTGTAGATCACCGACGCCAGAGCTGCGATCAAGGCAATCATGGACCGCTTGTTCCGCAGATGACGGACAATGTTCACCGACTGCAGGAACAGCACTGTTTCCAGGATCGCGATCAGAAATGTCAGGGCAATTGCGGCTTCATAGGTCATGAACAGATCACCCAGCATCCCGATCACACCGAATACCCCGGCAAAGCATACTGTCATCAACCAGAGTCCTCCCCGGATCGTTTTCAGAATGGACGGACGGCTGCGTCTGCGCACACGAGCGCGTGCTCTCTCCGACATCTCGAGTTCATCGTCATCCATGAGCAGATAGCCTTTGTCAAACACATGATTCTCCCGGTCGCGGATCTCCCTCAGTTCATCACGGTACCGCCTGCCGGCTATATAGACCAGCAGTGCTGAGAACCAGAGAACAAACCGAGATGTAACGGAGACAAACAATGTCAGCAGCGCAAACAGCAGACCAGCCGCAATTACGGTTCTCAGCATGAACGACCGTAGATCCGTCGGCAGATCAATATGTATTTTCCCTGTCTGCCCGTTTACGACTGCATACGCAACCCGGTCACCCTTGCGCCAGGTAAGAAACCACACCGGCAGGAATACCGCTTCAGCGCCTTCATAAC
>JAFWJP010000184.1 GCA_017514645.1 Solobacterium sp.
ATAAAACAAAATAATCAGTATAACTGAAGGCTGAGCAGCACTGGTTTTAAAAACCAGATCTATTATCTGGCCTTTTTGTCGTGGATTTATAGATTTTCGTATTTCAGTTAAAATAACATTGACATACATTAGCAGGTTTGTGAGTCTGGATTCCTAAAAACCCTTGATTTCTCTGCAATTCCCATAGTTCCGCTGCTATATTAACGGTCCGTTTTCCCTTGTTTTTGCCCTTATAGGCTCAAAAGAGGGGATTATTATGCCGGGCAGCACTATACGGATGAAAGGCCTCGCTGCCTGAGAGCGAAATACGCCCCTTCCGGTTTATCACAACAACAGACTACGACACGATCAAAGGAGACTAAACATGGTAAGAACAGAAACATTTCATAACATGGGATTCCGTCTGACGTACCCCGATGCGTTTGATCATCCCAGGGGACAGGTCTTTCCGATGGCAATCGGAGACACAGGAGACGGTCTGTATTTCATGATGTACAGCTATATCGCTGTTCCTGAGGAAGAGATCAAAGCCATGAAGCGGAACGAGGACGGCGAAATGAGCAAGGAAGATGCTCTGAAACTGGCGGATGCCATGGGCACTCTTCTGGTGGTGATCGGTGCCGGCGGCGGAATGGAACCGGAAGAGATTGCCGGAAAGCTGCAGATGGGAGAAGTACCCATGGACAGCTTTACCGAAACCGGAAGATACAGGGACATCACGTATTATGCCGTCACTGACCGGAAGACAGAGGAATCATTCATAAAGGCAATGGATCCGGCCTTTGCGGAAGAATTCCGTATCCTTCAGACGGCATTGATCGATGCATTGAAAAACGCCGAGTATATCGGACCGCAGATTGCCGGTGCTGATCTTGTCGGCAGGACGATCCGCTTTGAAACAGAAGATATCGACGGCAATCCGGTGAAGAGTGAAGACCTGTTCGCTGCCCATGATGTCACGATGATCAATATCTGGGCTACCTGGTGCGGTCCGTGCAAAAAGGAACTGGAAGATCTCGGCAATATGCACCGTCGTCTGGAGAAGAAGAACGCTGCGATCATCGGCATCTGTGATGATGCGGCGGATAAGGCGGATGAGTGCAGAGCACTGATCGCTGAAAAGAATCTTACGTATCTCAATATCCTGCCGTATGCAGGCATGGATGAACTGTCTGTGGAAGCACTGCCGACATCGTTCTTCGTCAACCGTGAAGGAAAGATCCTGACCTGTCCGGTGATCGGTGTTCCGGCAGATATCTCGGATTATGAGAAAACGATCGACAGTCTTTTTGCAGAACAGGCAGCCGGACCTGTGTCCGTTTCTGAGGACGCAGTTGCCGGGAAGAAGAATACCTGCCGTGTCATCGTCAGCGATGAGGCCGGGAATCCGGTTGCCGGGGCAATGGTTCAGTTCTGTTCCGATCTCTCATGCATGATGGGAAAGACAGACACAGAGGGAACCACGGCATTCACTGCCGGAGAAGGACCGTATACCGTTCATATCCAGAAAGCACCGGAAGGCTATGAAGAGAATACGGAAGAATACGCTGTTCCGGATGATCGGGCAGATGTAAGGATCATCCTCAAAAAAGCGTAGAATGTACTGAAACAGGGCGGAATATGCACAAAGCGGCATATTCTGCTTTTTGTTTCCGGCAGATCATCGTGGAAGAAGAGACAGTCTCCCGCATTCTGATTATGATGGTGTCATCTGCTTTCGTATATAATAGAAAATAGTCATGACACAGCAATTCAAAACACACATTTCTTCCGAACATCATCTGCTGGATCTGCATCTCGGTGAAACGATTGCCTACCGGGATCTGATCTTTCTGCTGGTGAAGAAGAACTTCACCATGAACTACAAGCAGACAATCCTCGGACCTTTGTGGGCACTGGTGAACCCGCTGCTGACAACGATCGTATTCACAATCATCTTCGGCAACCTGGCCCAGCTCGCCGCAATCGACATTGCCGGTGATTACGTGATTCCCAAGTTCCTGTTCTATATGAGCGGAAACATCTGCTGGAACTTCTTTTCAATGATCCTGAAAGCCACATCACGGACATTCCTGGACAACCGTCAAACGATGGGAAAGGTGTATTACCCGCGCCTTGTTGCACCGCTTGCTGAAGCGCTGTCGCGTCTGATCTCTTTCGGGATCCAGTTTGCGATGTTTGCGGCCTTCTGGCTGTATTACCTTCTGCGCGGGGGAACCAGCATCCGTCTCAGTCCGGCGATCCTGCTGATACCGCTGCTGATCCTGCAGATGATGATCCTGTCCATGGGACTCGGCATCATTGTGTCTTCCGTTACGACCAAATACCGCGATCTGGCCATGCTGGTGGATTTCGGGCTGAATCTCTGGCGCTACGGCTGTCCGATCGCCTACGGTCTCCTGCTGGTGCCGCAGAAGTATATCCGGCTGTACATGCTGAATCCGGTCACGCCGATCCTGACGACATTCCGGTATGCCGTCTTCGGTTTCGGCTATTTTGATCTGACCTATTACGCAGTGAGCTGGATCATTGCGCTTTCCGTGTTTTTCCTGGGGCTGATCCTGTTCAGCCGGATCGAACGTACCTTCATGGATACGATCTGAGGAGTCTGATATGAATGAAATCAT
>JAFWJP010000185.1 GCA_017514645.1 Solobacterium sp.
ATCCCGGACCTCCAGTCCCGCATTTCCTGAAGCTTCTTCTTGTTTTCCCGCTTGCCGGATACATAATTACGGACACTGTAGTTCTTTGCCAGCAGCCGGTCTGTCAGCGGATTCCAGTTATCCGTATCGATTCCGTTCACGATACCGGAGAGATCACCCTCGCGGTAGCGCAGAACTTCATTCATCCGTTCCCCGAATCCCGGTGTCAGGATCTCCCTGGCATAGGTCGGAGATACTGTCGTGATCTTGTCTGCAAACACAAGCGCGGATTTCATGAAGCTGATGCCTTCATCAAACTTCACAGCACCGTTGTTGTAGAAATAATCATCAATACCCAGACGGGACCACAGCAGTTCCCTGGAGAAATTGCCCTGGAACGCCAGATTGTGGACTGTGAACACATGCTTGATATTCCGGTAGCGTTCATCCGCACCGTAGACATTGCGCGCCAGCAGCGGGATCATACCGCTCTGCCAGTCGTTGCTGTGAATGATATCCGGCCACCAGTCCAGATAGCTCAGCATATCCAGCGCAGCCCGCTGGAAGAACGCAAAGCGCTCACCATCATCGTAATACCCGTACAGATTCTTCCGTTCGAAGAAGCCCTGATGCTCGACGAAGTAATATGTTACACCATTGTCTTCCCCGCGGTAGAACGTTGCAGGCTGCTCCGCGATCCCGAAGCGTACATATATCGTCCCGAGACGCGCAAGTTCGTTATAGTGGTCCGCAATGACCTGACTGTAGAGCGGCAGAACCACTCTGCAGTCACAGCCCTTCTGCGCCAGGACCTTCGGAAGACTGCCGATCACATCGGCGAGTCCCCCTGTCTTGACATACGGAAGACCTTCTCCCGCAATAAACAGAACCTTTCTCATGCCTGTCCCCTAGATCCTGTCACGCCGTTTGACATAGACCGGTGCTTCTTCTGTTCCATGCAGTTCCTTCACCGTCTTCACAACCGCGTATTTGTCCACGACCGCATGATCGATCATGACATTCTGACCGATCTCCGCGCTTGTCAGGATGATACTGTTGCGGACGACTGCACCCTTGCCGATCTTTACATTACGGCCGATCTGCGAATTGATGACTGTACCTTCGATGACGGAACCGTTCGCCAGAACCGAATTCACAGCCGTTCCCTCTCCAAGGTAATTCGTCGGGCTGGAATCCCTGGTCTGTGTATAGATCGGACGATCCTTGTTGAACAACTTGCGCACATTGACCGGATCCAGCAGTTCCATATTCGTACGGTAGTATTCAGGCAGTGAATTCAGGCAGGCGACATAGCCGCTCACCGGAACACCCTGGATGAACAGATCATCCACCTTGTCCGCCAGAATATCCTTGAACCAGTACAGAGACGATGTCTCGGCAGCTTCCTTCACCAGGGAAATGAACAGATCCTTGCGCATCAGATACGCTTCCATGGAGATCTTCGCTCTCTGGTAGCGTCCCATGTTCTTTCTCAGGACCGTTACCCGGCGTCCCTTGTTCAGTTCCAGGCTGTCACAGCCCAGGCACCTTGTCCGTCCCTGGCTGGTATTCATGTACAGAATACTGACATCCGCTCTCGCCTTCTCATGTTCCTTCAGAAGTTCATTGAAATCATAGGAATAGATGAAGTAGGACGGCGCTACAAGTACATACGGAACATTCTCACCCTCGATATACTGCATATTGAGCATGAAGTTCGCCACATCGGTATTGTATACCGGCGCAGAGAAGTCCTTCTCCCCGTACAGGATCCGCAGATTTCCCCTCTTCGAGTTGATGTTGTAGTCCGAACCATCCCGCAGATGTTCAAACAGATTGCGCGGCTTTTCCTTGCAGTATACCTGCACATGGTCGATTCCGCTGTTTGTCATGTTGCTGAGGACGAAATCGATCACACGATAACGTCCGAACATACCGATGGCCGCAACCGGACGGAATTCATCCAGACCGTCGATCGAGACGGTATTGTCTTCAAAACTGATGATACCCAATGCATTCATACCGTTATTCTCCTCCTGCAACCAGTTTGATGTGCTCGCTGTCAGCCGAACCGAAGACCGCACCGTCCGCGACCTTGATATCATCCTCCACAACACACCTGACCAGTTTTGCGTTTTCACCGATGACAGCACCCGGGTTCACAACACAGTCAATGACCTCGGCGCCTTTGCCGATCCTGGCATTCGCACCGATCACCGAGTGGATGACCTTGCCGTAGATCTCGCAGCCTTCCGTGATGGAACTGTTGGATATTTCCGCATCCGGACCAATGTACTGCGGCAGGATGTTTGCACTTTCCGTGTAGATCTTCCAGTCATCCGCCATCAGATCCAGCTCCGACCTGTCATCCAGCAGATCCATGTTCGCCTCCCACAGCGAATCGATCGTTCCGACATCCTTCCAGTAGCCCTTGAACCTGTACGCGTACAGTTTCTTCTCATCCCGCAGATAAGCCGGAATGATATCCTTTCCGAAATCGTGGGAACTATTCGGATCCCTGCGGTCCTTCACCAGGTACTTCCTGAGTGTCTTATAGCTGAAGATATAGATTCCCATGCTTGCCAGATTGGATTTCGGGTGTGCGGGCTTCTCCTCGAATTCCACGATCCTGTCACGTTCGTCCGTGTTCATGATACCGAAACGCGTTGCTTCCTTGAGGGTGACCTCCAGTACCGCAATCGTCGCATCCGCACCGCGGGCTTCGTGATATTGCAGCATCTTCTCATAATCCATCTTGTAGATATGATCGCCCGAAAGAATCAGAACATATTCCGGGTCCAGGTTATCCAGAAAATCCAGGTTCTGCGCAATCGCATCCGCAGTACCGTTGTACACCTGGAAGTCCTCGGATGAGGTCTCACGCGGTGTCAGGACAAACACACCGCTTCCGTTTCCTTCCATTCCCCAGCGATGACCGCCGGCAACGTATGCGTTCAGAAGAACCGGTTCATACTGTGTCAGAACACCGACCGTCGCAATTCCTGAGTTCGCACAGTTACTCAGGGGGAAGTCGA
>JAFWJP010000186.1 GCA_017514645.1 Solobacterium sp.
ACGCGTTCTACGCAGGATACCTGGAAGAAATGAATCTTGAAAGGATAGACCGGAGTTCCATCAGATATCACGGCTACGAACTTGAATCTCTTGCATTTCTGGCGAATGTGTTCATCCACGAGATAGATGTAAAAAAAGAAACGGTCGAAAGCATGATAAGCCGGGTCCTTCGGTTGAAAGCCAGGATATTAAGCATGATTCAAGCATCACAGTGAGATCAAGGCAGATATAGGAACAAACGGACCAGAATCATAAATGATATAACCGGTACCATCAGTAAAGAAAACCACATGTACATGTGGTTTTTTCAATACTCATCACTTTCCGAACAGACTGCTGATATCTTCGAAGATGTTCTCTTCCTTTACACTGGCACTGACCGTGATCTCCGCGGCTTCCTTCCAGTATCCGACCGCATCATTGATGAAATCGATCTTCAGCGATTCTGCTGTAGCTGCCGGATCCTTCGTACTCAGCCCTGCTTTCATCAGTTCGTAATCCTTGACAAATGCCATCATCCGCCACTCCATCTGATGCCTGTTGCGCAGATGACGGTACCATGTCTCGTGATACTGTCTGATCTTGATGTATTTGTTTACAAGGTAGGCAAAGATCAGCGGAACCAGGATAACCGTATAGAGATAGATCTGATTCCACTCATTGCCATTGAGGACCCATTCTTTCCCATCGATCAGAACCAGTACCAGAAAAGGAATGCACAGTATAATGAACAGAACCAGCATTTTATCAAAGTTGTATTTGAGTTTATTGGCAGACTCCTTGTACTTCTCATACTCATAGGTCTGAATGAACAGATCGAAAAACTTCCGGAAAAAGGATTCTTTTCCCGGTTCTGCATCCTGTTCTTCAGCTTTCCAGACCTTTACGAAATACGCAAATAGTTCATCCTTGATTGATTCCTTCTTCTTGAATCTGAAACAGCCTGTAAGGACTGCAATAACAATGACCACAAATACCGGTAAAATTAGATTCACCGCAAAGATCTTATGATTCATCTGATTACTCCCTTTCGATACACTTCATATTCTATCGGTACTGAATCCGGATAAGCTCATTGAATTCTTCCGGATCACCGCAGGAATATCATCAGCATTACGACAGCAAAACCGGTCATAAACGCAAGCGTTCCCTTGTTGTTGTCACGGTCTGTTGCCAGCTGCGGAATCTCCTCCACCGTCGTATAGATCATCGCGCCTCCGGCAAATGACATGAGATACGGAAGAACCACCGGGAACAGAACAGCCTCAATGACGGTAATCACACCAGTCAGAGGAACCGGAATACCGGAAATCACACCCATAAAGAATGCTTTTCCGGGTTTATTTCCCTGTTCAAGGATCGGTGCGGATACGAAGAGCGCCTCCGGATAATTCTGGACAGCAATGGCAATTGCCAGCACCAGAGCTGTTGATGCTGAGATCCAGTCCGTTTCCATGAAATGTCCGGCATAGATCGCGCCAAGCGCAATTCCTTCCGGAACATGGTGTATCACCTCTGCCATCATGATCCTGGTTTCCGGTTTCAGCGTGCTCTCGGGACCTTCTGTGATCATCGCATAGGCATGGGTATGCGGTACCAGGTGATCCAGGAGATACTGGAACACAACACCGGCAGCGAACGCTGCGAAGACCGGAATGATTGCGTTGCTGAAGACTGTGCGCAGACCGCGGAAAGAAGGCTCGATCATCCCCCATACCGCAATGGAAAACATAATGCCGGCACTGCCTCCGGCAAATACCGTACGCAGTGTATCGGAAAGATCATGTTTCCGGGCATAAACAGAAGCAGCCCCCAGGACTGTTCCCGCCAGCGGGATCAGCATGCCGAAGATCGTATCGGAATCTCCGAGAATATGTGATCGGTCCAGATGTTCGATCAGGATGTGCAGACCGATGAAGATCAGGATCGTTCCTCCCATGACTTCCGAACCGGATTTATAGCGCGTTCCGAAGATACTGCCGATCCGTACACCTGCAGCCGATATGACAAACGTCACAATACCGATCAGTATCACCGCAAAGACCGTGTTCAGCAGTACAGAAACATTCAGCACGCGCACCGGTACCGCGACAAACGTAATACCGACCGCCAGTGCATCAATGCTTGTAGCCACCGCCATCAGGAACATCGTCTTTACATCGAAGCCGGGATTCTCATCCTCCTCGTCCCCGAATGCTTCCCGCAGCATATTGATGCCGATCAGGGAAAGCAGAAGAAAGGCAGCCCAGGGTGCGGCTACACTGATCAAACGTTCAAAGCGGGATCCTACCAGAAAGCCGATCAAAGGCATCAGTCCCTGAAACGAACCGAACCAGGCACCGCACAGCAGATATTCCTTCAATGTCGCCTTGCCGGCGGCCAGTCCTTTGCAGATGGATACAGCAAACGCATCCATCGCGAGACCGACAGCCAGCAGAATCAATTCAAACAAACCCATATCAAATAATTATGTTACCATAGATCGCTTATGTTGCGCTGACATGTCTTCTCAGAAAGATTATCCAAAAAAGAGAGACCAGTATTGATCTCTCATGAACACATTTTTTCCGTTACGGTTTTCTGGTAACGCCCTCACCGTAAATGGTCTTCCAATCATTCTTCATGGAAACCGGGATCCAGTCGTACTGTTCACAGAGCGCGTACATCTTCTCTGCTTTCGCTTCGTCTCCGTTCTCACGTACCGTATCATCACAGCACAGCATGAATGCGAGGCTTGGATACTGATTGTTGGAAGTCACATATTCCGCCATGCTGGCATCCCCGGAACTGTTGCCGAAGGACAGTACCGGCTGTACACCGATCTCCTGGGCGATGACGCTGACTTTGTTCATCTTCAGATTCTTGATCAGGAACGTACCGCCAAGAACGAGATCATCGCCGGCGTCATAGACATAATCCAGTCCGTTTGCCCCTCTCTGGTTCACCGCAACGATCGTTTCATCCGAACCGATGATCTGACGTGCCGGAACATCCAGCATGCCGTCCACGATTCCCCGTACGATCAGACGGTCCGTACCACTGACAATATAGACCGTAAAATCATTGTCCTGCAGGTATTCTACAACCTGACGCATCGGTTCGTAGAATGCCTCGCCGATTGTCATTCCGTCATAGCCGTTTGCCGGCCGCTCACGGAACTCATGGATATAGTCATCGAATTCACCGATCGTCATACCGGCAAAAGCCGACGCTACACCGATGCCGTGATCCACCTCAAGTCCTGAAGCGGAGGAACCGGTTTCGATCATGGTATCGATCTTCCCGGCAACTTCCCGTTCGAATTCCGTTGCCTGATCCTTGTATTCCGGATCTTCCAGTACGCGGTAGCGGAAGAGCTGATAGTCGAAATAGACCGGATCTGTCTCGCAGTACAGCGTACCGTCCAGGTCAAATACTGCAATTCTC
>JAFWJP010000187.1 GCA_017514645.1 Solobacterium sp.
AGGTGGATGATGACTATGTCGAGCATGCTCTGGCAGAGGAATATGCCCGTTCTTCGGGCGGCAGAGCACGGTACAAAAACAGGAATGCACTGTACCAGCCTGTTCCCGGTATGATTCCGGTCATGGGTACGGATGAAGAACTGGAAGACCGGCTGAAGAAGATCATGGGCGAGTCTTTTGCAAAACAGCTGAAGAAGCTCTCAGAAGCCAAAGGATTCACCAATAAGGAAGTCTATTATCAGGCCAACCTGTCCAAACAGTATTATTCCAAGCTTCTGAAGGGTCAGGTCAAACCGTCCAGGGAAAAAGTCATGGCTCTGGCCGTCGCTCTTCATCTGGATCTGGAGGAAACCAATGCGTTGATGGCTATGGCCGGCTATGCGTTTTCTCCCATTTCCCAGACGGATCTGGTCGTACAGGAGTTCATACGCCGGAAGGATTACCGGGTGCTGGAGATCGATATGAAACTGTTCGATCTCGGACTGGATCCGCTTTCCGGAGAAGTTCTCTGAGGGTCGCCTGCGGGTTGACCCTTTTTCTTTTCCTGCAGCGTACGATAAGTATGGAAACAGGAAAGGAGAACGATCATGAACAACAGAACAACGGAAATCGTATACATCCTTGACCGGAGCGGATCCATGTCCGGACTGGAACAGGATACCATCGGCGGGTTCAACGCTATGATGGAGAAACAGAAGAAGGAAGGCGGAAAGGCATTCGTTTCAACCGTACTTTTCGATCATCGTACGGAAGTGCTGCATGACCGCCTGCCGCTGGAGGAAGTACCGCGGATGAGCGAAAAGGAATACTTCGTGAGGGGATCCACAGCCTTGCTGGATGCCCTCGGCGGAGCGATCCATCATATCCGCAATGTCCATAAATACGCCAGGGGGGAAGACAGACCGGAGAAGACACTGTTTATCATCGCTACGGACGGCATGGAAAATGCCAGTACCCGGTATACCCGGACTCAGGTACGCCGGATGATCGAACAGGAACGGGAGAATCACGGCTGGGAGTTCATCTTCATGGGCGCAGACATCGATGCAGTCGGTGAAGCAGAGAAGATGGGCATCCGCCGGGAACGGGCAGTCAACTACATTCATGACGGTACCGGTACGGCAAATGTATTTGCCGGTGCTGCCGCAGCTGTCTGTACCGTGATGCGGTCTGTATCCGCAAAGAAGGCAGCGCGTGAACTCGATGAAAACGGCTGGAGCGATGAACTGAACAAGGACTACGATGCAAGAAGGAGGGACAGGAAATGGCAGTAAAAGGAGCTGTGCTGGGAGATATCCTCGGTTCACAGTATGAATTCGGAAGACCGGAGGATCTGGACTGGCAGAACGTAGATCTGATTATACCCGGACGGGCAGATTTCACGGACGATACGGTGATGACGCTGGCGGTCAAGGACGCATTGCTGAACGGAAAGGATCTGGTGGAGACCATGGTACGCACCGGCAGGAGACATTCCGGCTGCGGATTCGGGGGAATGTTCTTCGGCTGGATCCTGGGTGATGATCATGCGCCGTACGGCAGCTGGGGCAATGGTTCAGCGATGCGGACGGCCTACGTCGGTGAGTATTCGGATGATCCGGATATCGTCAGAAAAACAGCAGAACTGGTGTCGGCGGTATCCCATGATCATCCGGAAGGCATCAAAGGTGCAGTCGTGACATCCATGTGCATCTGGATGGCAAGACACGGTCATTCCAAAGAAGAGATCTACAGCTATGTTCTGGAGAACTATCCGGCGGAACAGTACAGCTACAGCATCAACCATGATATGCAGTGGCTCAGAAAGCATTATCAATGGACGGAAAAGTGCTGTGACACCGTTCCTGCCGCAATGCGGTGCTTCTACGAAAGTACGGACTATGAGTCATTCATCCGCAATATCTACAGTCTGAAGTGCGATAGTGATACCTTCGGTGCGATTGCCGGCGGTGTCGCGGAAGAGTACTACGGCGGATTCGGCAGTATCGACGCGGAGAAGATCCTGAAAGAGTGTCTGACAAAGGATCTGTATGAGATCCTGACGGCATAGAAAAAAGGGTACGGTTCAGCCGTACCCTTTGAATCAGTTGGTTTCTCCTTCAAAGATCTCGAAGTGGATCGGTGTGTTGACATCGATCTCGGAACCGTCCGGTCCGGGGTTGATGGAACGGATCCCGGTCATATTGTCGTATTCCGTATCACCGCCGGTCGGTATGGTCGTAAAGCTGAGATTGTAGAATCCCGCGTTGTTGTAGATCTGGGTCAGTGAGGAGATGATTGCCTGCGCACCGCCGCTGTAATTGTCATACAGTCCGAGATAGAAGTAGGGGAGCTTGGCCTTGGTTACCGGCTGCGGACCATCGGAGTACGTGATGATGATCTGCGTACCCGGTGCTTTTTTGGCTCCGGCTGCCACCGACTGGGCAAAGACGATGTTGGCTTCGCGGTTGTTGTCATAGCCGGCGGACTTTGCGGAAACGCTGAAGCCGGCTGCCTGCAGGGCAGCGGTTGCGTCCGCAACGCTTCTGCCGACGACGTTCGGTACTTCGGCTACCTTTCCGGAGGAAACGGTGCAGTTTACCGTCTTGCCGGATACGGACGAGGAGATGATCACTCCGTTGTCATAGGTATCGCTTTCCGCATAGGAGGCGTTGACGGTCCATCCGGCACCGGAACGGTTGGCTGTATTGACTGCGTTCTGCAGGTTTGTAAAGGATGCGCCGGCTGCGTACAGGGCACTGTCCGGTGCATACGGTCCGATGGAGAGGATATAGGCAATGGAAGTGCCTTGTGCAAAGCTTCCTGTCGTATTCGAAACGATGTTTCCGGCGGGTACGGTGTCACTGTACTGCTTGGTTTCCGCACCCTGTTTCATGCCGTTCTTGTTCAGATAGCTCAGGAAGTCATCCAGTGTTGTGCCGGCCCTGTTCTCGATGGCAGTCATTTTCGGGGCGGCGGTGACAACACTGATCACCGATCCCGGGGCTACGGAACCGGACGGATCCTGGGAGATGATCGAACCCGGGCTGACGTCCTGACTTTCCTGTGATGTGACATTCACTTTCAGTCCGGCACTGCCTCCGTAGGTGGCGTTCAGCGAGTTGATGTATGCCTGGAAGGAATCCAGGGTCTTACCTGTATAATCATTGACCGTAACATATCCGATCGAGACAACGAAGGTAACGGTATCACCTTCTGCCAGGGTTCCCGAAGCCGGATTCTGGGAAATGATCGATCCTGCGGCCGTATTGGCGGAATACTGTTCATTGTATACAGCCTTGAGGCCGCTGGCACTGATCCATGCGGCAGCTTCTGTTCGGGGTTTTCCGGCGAATCCGCTGACCGTGATCGCTTTGCCTGAAGAATAGGTGACCGTGATGGATGTACCGGAATTGACCTTGGTTCCGGGTTTCACGCTCTGGGAGATCATTTTATCCTTGGCAACGGTATCGCTCAGGGCAGTGCGGAAGTAGACGGTGATCCGGTTGGTTGATGCCCAGGCCTGGATGTTTGTCCTTGTATAGGAGGAAAAATCCGGGACCGTGACTTCGGTGACCGTGGTTTCACCTTCACCGAGCGAGATCACAACAGAGATCTCATCGCTTCTGCGGTATTCCGTCTGTTCATTCTCCACAGCGATGAATCCGTTCTTCGGAACGTCTTTGCTGTCTTCGTAGACATAGCTGACATTCAGGAATCCGTTTCTGTCAAACCATTCGCTGATCTCTTCCTGGGTCATGCCGGTAAAATCAGGCAGAGTAAAGACCTGTCCTGGGTCCTTGCCGTTGGAAACGCTGAAGATCAGAAGGTCGTCCTTCTTCAGGGTCGTTCCGGGTTCTATATTCTGATCGATGATCAGGTTTTCTTCAATCTCTTCGTCATAGAAGAGATTGAACTCCAGACGATCCTCCGCGATGCGGTGTTCCTCTGCCCAGGTGCGGACAGTTTCGCTGTCCTTTCCTGTGAAATCCTCCATCAGGACAGGTTCCCTGTCCAGTGATTTCAGATAGATCCCTCCTGCAGCAGTCGCACCGAAGAGAAGTACAGCTGTACACAGCAGGGTGATCGTTTTCCGGTTTTTCCAGTCTACACTCATAGCTTATGCCTCACTGCGAATCATTATACCATGATGAAAAAGAATCTGCTTCTTCAGCAGATTCAATGAACTTTTTCTCTCTTTTTCCGTACTTCATCGAAGCTCAGGAGATAGGGGATCCCGTGGTAGAGCTCGATGAGTTTCTGGCGGTCTGCATCGAGGGATTCCCTGGGAGCGGGAATGATCCGGATCCAGCAGACTTTGCCTGCCTGCAGATCATCGTGGACCTTTGACAGCATTCTGTCATTGAGCACGTGATGGACTTCCTTGTACACAGTAGGACTTCCGCCGACATAGGCGGTTTCATAGGCGGATGGATCTTCTGTACCGGCTGGTGCCGTCAGGATCACGTAGTTTCCGCTGTCTTCCTTTTCATCGCGGTATGACGCTTCAAAGTCTGCGGCGGACTGCCAGTCTTCTTTACGGAAGGAGAGACGGCTGAGGCTGCGGCGGTAGTTCAGGAACATGATCAGCGTGATCACCACCGACAGGACCAGACCGGGCAGAGGCAGGAACCAGGCACAGACCGCGCAGAGTACCATGACGGTACCGTAGACCAGTTTCTGTTTCCATGTGCGGAAACCCGTTCCGAAGAGATACAGCAGCAGTCCGAGAACAGATATCACGATCGCTGCATAGAAAAACATACGTTCATATATCAGATTGTTCATAGTGACATCATACCATTAAAAACCGGGGAAGACCGTTCTTTTTGC
>JAFWJP010000188.1 GCA_017514645.1 Solobacterium sp.
CCCGGAGTATTTCTGCCGGCGCAGTTTCCAGCTGCTGTCCCGGTATTCCACTTCGATGTTCCGGTACCGGGTCGTCTTCCGGGTTCCCGGAAGGGACAGACAGCCTTCTTCGGTTTCATAGGGCGTATCCTTCTTCACAATGACCGGATTGAACATGACAACGCTCATCATCCCGGTATTGACGATGATGATCCGTTTCCGGATGCCGATCATGTTCGCAGCCATACCGACACAGCGCTCACGGTTGGCCAGCAGGGTATCCTGCAGATCCGCTGCGTCCGGCAGATCCTGTTCTGTGGCAGGCAGGGATTTCTGACGGAGGAAGAAGGTATCCTTTACGATCGGTCGTATCATATGCATGTCCTTTCTGTATTCATTGTACCAGTCCAGTGTGTATTGAAAAATCCCGGTTTCCCGGGATGTGTTTATGCCTTTACGTCTTCCAGTACGGTGCCCTTCTTCCACTTGCCGGACTTGTACAGCAGGAAGGTGATCGTAGCGCCGGAGAGCCAGGCAACCAGCATGGATCCGTGGATGCACCAGAACGTACCATGCGGCAGAGCCGGAGTCCTTGTGGCATAGGAGATCGCGTAGGCCAGCGGTACACGGATGAGGACCGTGGTAATGATGGAGATCCACATCGGGGCAACGGTATTGCCGGAACCCCGCATCGTACCGGAGAGGCACTGCGTCACGGACATTGCCAGATAGCCGACAGCCAGCAGACGCATGATATTCGCGCTCAGGGTGATCAGACTTTCCGTTGTCGTGAAGATACCCATGATGTTTCTGCCGAAGATCAGGATCGCTGCCAGCATGACCGAAGATACCCCGAGGGAGATCAGGGTTCCTTTTCTTGCGCCCTCATAGATCCGGCTGTAATGACCGGCTCCGACATTCTGACCTGCAAAGGTCGTCATGGTATTTCCGAAGGAGAACACCGGCATCATGACGAAGCCGTCAATGCGCATAACGATGACGTTTGCGGCGATGAACTGTTCACCGAAGGTATTGGACAGGGACTGTACCAGGATGGAGGACATTGCGAAGATCGCCTGGGTGATGCCGGAGGGCAGACCGAGGCGGATCAGCCGGGTCATATACTTCCTGTTCGGTTTCATATAGGCGGGCTTCAGGTCAAAGAGATGGGTCATCTGGCTGAGCTTGCGGAGGCAGAGCAGGGCAGAGAACGCCTGTGCCATGATCGTTGCCAGCGCAGCACCCGGAACACCCATACCGACGATACCGACAAAGACATAGTCCAGTACGATGTTGGAGAATGTTGCGGCAAGCAGGTAATACAGCGCAGAGGTACTGTCACCCAGACCCCTCAGAACACCGCTGAGGATATTGTACAGCGCATTGCCCAGGACACCGTAGAAGATAATCCGCAGATAGGAATCACACCATCCGATGATGGATTCCGGTGTATTCAGGGCACGCAGCAGCGGCATGGAGACGAGCGGCATGACCAGCATCAGGAACGCTGACGCAATAATGACCAGCGTAATACAGCCGCCGATGGACCAGGAAAGACCTTCTCTGTTACGGGCGCCGAAGTGCTGGGAAACCATGATACCTGCACCGACGGAGATACCGATGATCAGAACGAAGAAGATGTTCATAATGGGACCGGCGCTGCCGACGGCAGCGAGGGCGTTGTCACCGATGAATCGTCCGACGATGACGCTGTCTGCAGTGTTGTAGAGCTGCTGAGCAATATTTCCCAGCAGCATCGGGATGGTGAATGAAACGATCTGACTGCCGACAGGGCCTTCTGTCATGTCGATCTGTTTGAAAATACCCGCCATTGAGCTCCCCTTTCTTTTTTCGTAACACTATAACTATATACCCCCGTGTCAAGAGCAGATAAAAAGCCTGATCATTCAGGCTTTATGATGTTCAGCTGCTTCTCGATCCCCTGCAGTTCTTCTTCGCATCTGGCAGCGAGAAGGGTTCCTTCCTTGTAGAGGTCGATTGCGTCATATAATCGGATCTCCGGTGCAGACAGATTCCGGTTGATCTCGTTCAGTCTGGCAAGGGCTTTATCAATATCGAAGCGGTCGTTGTCGTAGTAATCCTTGAAGGTTTCATCAAATGCAGGTTTCTGTTCCGTCATAGTTTCTCCTTTTGCTTGATCGTATGTGTTTCTGCTGTGATCGTTCCGTCATGCAGTGTCAAGGTCAGTTCATCGCCCGGTTTTACATCGGAAACATTCCGTACCGGCAGATCATCATGGGTGATGTAGCCGAAACCGTTGATCAGCTTGGCCGTAGGTGATTTTCCGTGCAGTTCGGTTACAGCCAGGCGGAAGCGGTTCTCTGCCGCGGTGTATACATTCTGTACATTGCCGGAAAGGCGCTGCGTTTCCAGCATCAGTTCCGTGTTTCTCCTCTGTACCAGCAGGTCCGGACGGTTCTTCTCCAGTGTCCGGTTGGTTTCGGTGATGGTGCGCTCATTGTTGTGCAGCAGACGGCGCATGACATTGTCCATGCCGGCAGTATACTGCTGCAGTGCTTCACTGCAGAGATGGATCCGGTGTGCCGGAGTCAGCTGTTCCAGCCGGATCCGGGCATTGCCGGCATCTTCGCGCTTGCGGGACAGAATACGGTCTGCATTGTTGCGGAAGAGGCGCATCAGGCTGTGCAGGGTATCCAGGTCTGCCTGCAGATCGGGAACGTACTTCTCGATCGCTCCGGTCGGTGTGTTGGCAAAGCCGTCCGCAACTGCGTCAATCAGGGTGAAGTTCCCGGTATGACCGACCGCGGAAACGATCGGTGTCCGGGCGTTGTGTACAGCTGTTACGATCGCTTCATCGTTGAAGACGTAGAGTTCTTCGTCCGAACCGCCGCCTCTGCCGACAATGATGAGGTCATAGCCGCGTCTGTCCATGAACTCGATGCCTTTGACGATCGTTTCCGCTGCGTAGATTCCCTGGACATTGACAGGACACAGTTCCAGTTGTACGAACGGATTCCGTTTCTTTGCCGTACTTTCGAAGTCCTGGATTGCCTGTCCGCTCTCCGAGGTAACGATACCGATGGATCGGGGATGTTTCGGGATGGGTTTCTTGAGTTCTTCCGCGAACCAGCCGAGCGCTTCCAGCTTCTTCCTCAGCATCATCAGCTTGATGGCAGCTTCCCCGGCACCGATGTTGAAGAGCTTCCGTACGGTGATCTGCGTCCGTCCGCCGCCTTCGTAGTAATCAAGACGCCCCTCCAGGGCAACCTGCAGTCCGTTCTTCAGTTCAAAGTTCAGTGCACCTGGTACATCCGATCCCCACAGTACGCAGTTGATCAGTGCTTTGTCTCCTTCTTTCAGGGAGAAGAACAGATTCCCGTTCCGCTTCGGCGGTGTGAAGTTTGCGACTTCACCCTTGACCAGGATGCTGCGGAAAGCCGGCAGCTGACCGTATACACCGCGGATGAACTGATTGAGCTCGGTCACAGTCCGGAATTTATCCAGATCGGGGAGAGCAGGCATGCCTTCCTGGCGGACAACGAAATCCTGGCTTCCTTCCGGTTTCTGCGCTTCCACAACATAACGCTTCAGCTCATCCGGCAGTTCTCCGTCCGTTTCGTACATCCAGACTTTTTCGATGGCATTCCAGCGGGCTCCGTATTTTCTGCCGAGCGCCCGGTTTTCATAGTTGATCTTCAGTTTGTAGCGCAATCGGCTTCTCCTTTCCCGGTTTCTTCAAAGAAACCGCCGCGATGATCACCGTTATACGTTATATATGTATCACAGTGTATCACATACACTGCAGGTATGCATGTATTGCTGCGGATGCGGTATAAAACTGTGTAATGGGATCCGCGAGCATGTTTCTTTCCTTAATATATATTCTGACAGAAAACAAAGAGAAACGCACAACGGCAGCGGTACATATATTTTTGGGAAGAATTGCGATATAATCACTTTGCGAACTTCGGGAGGTTTTGTTATGGCTGTTAAGATGGTGTTTGTATTGATCATCGGGTTTGCGCTGGTCAGTACGGTGCTGAATCTGATGTCACAGAAGCACGGAAAATATCTGCAGGGAATGCTGGAGCATTTCGATGATGGAAATGATGCGGCGTTCCAGGCTGCTTTCGAGAAGATGATGGCAGAAGATACAGACGCGATCTTCCTGGAGAAGGGAAAGCTGCTGAAACTCTGGTATGACATCGACAAGGAACACTACGATCGTATTGATGAAGATCTGGAAAGGATCAACCTGGACAATATCATCGGAACGGATGAGGAACATGTCAGTATCGGTGACAGTGAAGATGCGCTGAGCTATCTGTATCTGTTCGGTCCGAATACGCTGTACAGCCGCAATCATCCGGAGCTTGCGGAAAAGCTCCTGAAGAAGCGGGAACCGTACAATGCGATCACCCAGTCTTCCATGATGGTCAGACTGGCAGATGCCAACGTAAAGTTCATGACGAAGGAAGATGACTGGGGCATGGGCTTCTACGAAGAACTGATGTCCGGTATCTACAACAACCTGTCGTTCAATTCCAACCTGGTGAACATGTACAAGGACATCGCAGCGATCAACTACTGCAAGTACTACTATGACAAAGGCTGGCCGAAGCATTTCGCTGAATACGCTATGTATCTGCACGGAATCCACAACAAGAAGATCGGTGCCCGCTGGATGAAGGAAGTCGGTCTGGATCTCCCGGATGCGTTCTACAACTATCAGGAAGGCGCTCTGAACGATTATGTGATTCCCGGCTATATCCAGGCGCAGTTCAACGAAGAGCCTGCCCTGAAGAATGAAGTCAACGTATTCGAAGACGAGATCATCGACGATGACCTGATCGATGATGAAATCATTGACGAACAGACAGAACCGGAAACGAAGGAAGACACAAAGGAATGAAACTGATTGCCGGACTGGGAAATCCCGGTAAGGAATACGAAAAAACAAGACACAATTGCGGCTTTATGGTAATGGATCAATTGGCGGAGAAATGCAGTACCGTCAATTTTTCCGCTAAGTGGAATGCGCTGATCGCCAAGGTGCAGATCAACGGACAGCAGGTCCTGCTCATGAAGCCTCTGACCTACATGAACAACTCCGGCAGTGCTGTAGCGCAGGCGGTCAGCTACTACAAGATCGCTCCGCAGGATATTCTGGTCATTCATGATGATATGGATCTGCCGGTCGGCTCCGTACGCATCCGCACCAAAGGTTCTGCAGGCGGTCAGAAAGGCATGAAATCAATCATCCAGGCCCTGGGAACCCAGGACATTGCCCGCATCCGGGTCGGCGTCGGCCACAGTGACCGCGGCAACCATGACCTTGTGCCGGACTGGGTGCTTTCACCCGTATCGAAGGAAGAACGCCCGCTCCTGGAAGATGCAGTAAAGAGTGCAGCGGACGCAGCCTATGCCTGGGTATGGGAACCCCTGGACAAAGTCATGTCACAGTACAACATCAAAGTGAAAAAACAGGCTGAAGACGATGGGAGAACAGGAAAAGACTAAGGCGTTCCCTCAATTGTTATTGAAGGAAACGGCGGATCAGAAGTCCTTGGATACTCTGGAACGGGGACGCGGTGTTCTGCCGCTGACATCGTTGATCGAAGAAGCGGTGACCCTGTCCGTATCCTGGCTGAGGAAGCCAAGACCGATCCTGGTCGTAAAAAACAGTTTGTACAACGCGCAGAGACTCTATGAACGCATTGCGTCCATCGTAGGAGAAGAAGCCTGCGCGCTTTTCAGCGCGGATGAATCCCTGCGAGTTGAAGCGATCGCTTCTTCGCCGGAGATGATGGCAGGCAAGGTGGAGACGCTTGCGGCACTGCGGGAACACCCCAACAGGATCGTGATCACCGGACTGACCGGCTTTCTGCGCCATCTGCCGGATCCAGCGTACTTCGATGCCTGCTGCATTGATCTGGAAGTCGGCGGGATCATGGAGCCGGGAGATCTGAAACGTGCACTGCGGGCGTCCGGATACTACCAGACAGCGCATATCGATCAGCCGCTGAGCTTTGCGGCAAGAGGCGGTATCATCGACATCTACTCCATTAACTATAACCAGCCCGTCCGCGTGGAATTCTTCGACAACGAGATCGATTCCATCCGGATGTTTGACGCCGAAACACAGAAGACGATCACACCGGTCAACCATGTCCGCATCGTACCGGCAAGCGATATCCTCTTTGAAGAAAAGGAAACGGAGGAACTCCGTCAGAAACTGGAAGAACTCTGCCGCAAGGAGGATGACGCGCTGTTTACTGCCAATATCAGTGCCGATCTGGACCTGATCGAAGAACACATCGCGGAACAGCGCCTGTATCCGTACAAAGCACTGCTCAGTCATACAGCATCCCTTACGGACTATATGGAACAGCCTTTGATCGTTCTCTCCGATGAGGAAGAGATCCGCCAGTCCCTCAAGCGCCTGCAGAACGAAACCGTCTCCTACATCCAGGAAATGTACCAGGAGAAGAAACTGCCCGCCCGCTTTGCGGTCTGGCATGAGTTTGACCGCCTGATCGACCGCTTCAGCACGGTCAGGGAAGATCCGTTTGCGGACGAACGCACAGGCATTCAGCAGCTGCACGTGCCGAATGAGCGTCTGGAACTGAGACTGAAGATGCTGGCGAAGGAAGAGAGAGTCCTGCTCTGTCTGCATGAGGATGATCTGGAACGGGTGCTGACAGCGTGCATCAATGCCGGCATTGCGTACAGCCTGGTGCAGGATACGATACCGGAACAGGGTTTCAACATTCTGATCCAGCCGCTCTCAGAAGGCTTTATCCTGAATGATCTCTATGTCGTATCACCGCGGGAACTGCTGGAAGTTCACCGGGCGGAAGGACGCTACAGCAACAAGTTCCGCAGCGCTGAGATCATCCACAGCTACGATGAACTGGAGCCGGGAGACTACATTGTCCATGAACAGCACGGTGTCGGACAGTACGTAGGCATTGAAACCCGCGAGATCAACAAAACGACCCGGGATTTCCTGAAGATCATCTACCGGGGAAATGCCGAACTGCTGGTACCGCTGGAACAGTTCCGCCTGGTGCGCAAGTTCGTATCCAGGGAAGGTGTTGTGCCCCGTCTGAACAAGCTCGGCAGTGATGAATGGGAAAAGACCAGGAAGCGTCTTGAGGAGAACGTCTCGGATATTGCCGACCGCCTGATTGCGCTCTATGCAGTAAGAGAAGAGAACATCGGACATGCCTATCAGCCGGACAGTGAGCTTCAGGCGCAGTTTGAGCGTGATTTCCCGTATGAACTGACCCCGGATCAGGAAGCGGCTGTCGCGGATGTCAAGCGTGATATGGAAAGCCCCAAGCCGATGGACCGTCTGGTCTGCGGCGATGTCGGCTTCGGCAAGACGGAGATTGCGGTACGGGCAGCGTTCAAGGCTGCGGCGGAAAACAAGCAGGTCGCTGTTCTCTGTCCCACAACGATCCTGGCAGAACAGCACTTCCGTACGTTCTCCGACCGTTTCGCGGATTATCCGTTCACGGTCAGGGTGCTGGACCGGTATGTTACACCGGAAAATGTGAAGCAGACACTGAAGGAAACAAAGGAAGGCAAGGTCGATATCCTGATCGGTACGCACAGGATCCTCAGCAAGGATGTGGAATTCAAGGATCTCGGACTGCTGGTGGTGGATGAAGAACAGCGCTTCGGTGTTGAACACAAGGAACGGATCAAGGAACTCAAGAACAACATCGATGTTCTGACGCTGAGCGCTACACCGATCCCCCGGACACTGCAGATGTCCCTGATCGGGATCCGCTCGCTGTCATCCCTGGAAACACCGCCGGAAGGACGCTACAGTGTACAGACCTACGTTGTCGAAAAGAACAAGGGTCTGGTACTGGATGCCATTGAGAAGGAACTGGCCAGGGGCGGGCAGGTCTTTTACCTGTACAACAATATTGAGCGGATCTACAACGTTGCCCGTGATCTGCGCAATTCCCTGCCGGATGCCCGGGTGGGCATCATCCACGGAAAGATGGACCGGGAAGCGGTGGAAAACGTGATGATGGACTTCAATGACCGGAAGATCAATATCCTGGTCTGTACGACGATCATCGAGAACGGCATCGATATTCCCAACGCCAATACGATCTTCATTGACAATGCCCAGGATTTCGGACTGGCACAGATCTATCAGATCAAGGGAAGGGTCGGCCGTTCCAACCGGGTTGCCTATGCCTATCTGCTCGTACCCCCGCGGAAGCAGTTGTCGGAAACCGCCCAGAAGCGTCTGCAGGCGGTGAAGGAATTCGCCAGACTGGGCAGCGGATACCGGATCGCAATGCGTGATCTGACCATCCGGGGTGCCGGAGATCTGCTGGGTGCGGACCAGTCCGGCTTCATCGATACCGTCGGCATCGATATGTACGTGGAAATGCTGGAGCGGGCGATTGAAAAGAAGAAGGGCATTGAACGTCCGCAGACCGTCAGCGTCCATGCAAAAACCGCGGAAAACGGCTATATTCCGAAGAAATTCGCTCCGGATGACTATGATAAGATCAGCATGTACCAGAAGATCGATGCCATTGCGGATGAAGCGGAACTGAACGAATACCGTGCCCGGGTCATTGATGAATACGGACGTCTTCCCCAGGAAGTCAGCCAGCTCTTCAGCAAGAAACAGCTGGATCTGCGCCTGAATTCACCGGAAGTGGAAGACTACAAGGAGATCAAGGGCAAGGCGGAAGTCACCTTCTCCGAACCGTTTACAGCTTCTCTGGACGGTGTCAAACTGTTTGAACTCTATACAAAGCTGTCCAAGGATATTACCCTGCGCTACAGGAACAACCGGATTACGGCTTCCATTCCCATGGGAAAAGGCTCCCTGAACAACGTACTGAAGATGATCGAAACCGCAAAGGAGGCAGTCAGATGAGAATCGACAAATATCTCAAAGTATCCCGGATCCTGAAACGCAGGACCGTTTCCAAGGAACTGGCCGTCAACGAACGTGTCGAGATCAACGGAAAAGTCGTCAAGCCAGCACATGAAGTCAAGGCCGGAGATGAAGTCCAGATCACGTTCGGCAACCGCCGGATGAAGATCCGCGTACTATCCACGGAGGATGTACGCCGCAAGAAAGACGCCGCAGCCATGTATGAAGTCCTCGAAGAGGGGACTGTCAGCGATGAGGCAAACATGATATAAATACAGTATGACGAAGAAACAGACACAGAAAAAACGCAGAAGACTGTCGCCGATCGCCAAGCTTCTCAGCTATATTCTCATCATTGTGTCTTTGATCATGCTCTACAACGTCGGTCAGGAACTCTGGACGATGTTCCAGCTCCGCCAGCAGCTGGCGGAAGCCCAGGAACACTACCGGGAAGTTCTGGAAGAGAACGAATATCTGACGGCGGAACGGGAGAAACTCAAGGATCCGGACTATGTCCAGAGCTATGCCCGGAACAATTATATGCTGTCGAAGGACGGTGAGCAGATCTACTATCTGCCGGAGAAATAACAGGCGGTGCGCAGCACCGCTTTTTTTATGCGGTTACGGTCTTTTTCTTTGAAACGTATAGAATCCGGCGTATAATAGTTAGCGTCAACTAACAAGGAGAACAAGCATGCTGTTAACGATATTCCTGGCA
>JAFWJP010000189.1 GCA_017514645.1 Solobacterium sp.
CGATCTAATCGGATAATACTTCAGGGGTTTGTCTCCGCCGATATCCAGCGTCCGGATCACTACACGCTTGTCCCCCATGCGCTCCAGCACAGAACGGTAAACACGGTACTGAGTCTCTTCATCCGGAAAATCCGTTTCATTGCGCATGTATAAAAACTCCGAACGGAACAGGCCGATACCGTCCGCTCCGTTCGAGGTGATTCCTTCAACATCATCCAGGGAGCCGATATTGCCGCAGATTTCCACTCTGTGTCCGTCGATCGTGACACTTTCTTCCGCCGTCAGGGTTTTCAGCGATTCCTTTTCGCCGCGGTACGCTTCCGCATATACTGTATACGCTGAAATCTGCTCCTCTGAAGGATCAAGGATCAACGTTCCGCTCACTGCATCCAGGATGACTCTGTCACCGTCCTTTACGGTCTTCATCAGGTCCTTGACACCGACCAGGGCCGGGATCTCCATGGATCTGGCCATAATGGCCGTATGGCTTGTTCTGCCTCCCAGTTCCGTCGCAAATCCAAGTACAAAGCGACGATCCAGGGAACCGGTATCGGACGGATTCAGATCCCGGGATATCAGGATCACCGGTTCGTTGATAAGTTTTACATCCGGGAGTTCCTTCCCCGCCAGATGACAGCTCAGCCGGAATGTTACATCCCGGACATCTGCTGCCCGTTCACGGAAATACGAATCATCCATCGTTTCAAAATCGTGGATCATCCGCTGGGATACTTCCTGTACCGCTGCCTCCGCATTGATCTTTTCATTCCGGATGATATCCTTCACCGAATTGACAAAGGTCGCATCCTTGATCAGCAGCAGATGCATCTCAAAAATAGCCAGTTCTTTCGGGGACAGACGGTCTGCCGCAAGCGTGCGGATCGTTTCAATGTCCTTGACTGTTGCCTCATGCGCTTTCCTGAGACGCTGCAGTTCTGTATCCGGATCTGCCGGAATCCGTATGACATGCAGTACAGGAGGCTCGATCTTTCTCACCTTCCCGACTGCGATACCCTGTGAAGCAGGTATTCCTTTTAGCATAACCATTACCTTAATCCTGTGTTTGTATCGACTTCCGATCCGGTCATTCAATGACCGGCTGAGGTTCGGCATCCAACAGATACCAACGTTTTCAGTGTATCATTTTTCAGATATCCAAACAACGCAGGAATTCGATGTATGCTTTGTACTTATGACGGTAGTAGGACGAAGTCGTGAAGTACTTCGTATACCACTTCGACTCACTGATCGTCAGAACCTCATGTTCTATGATGATACGGGTATCCCTGCTGCAGAACGGCAGGCCTTTCTGTATCTTCAGGATGAACTGTTTCTTGTCCTCATAGTCGTTCCTGTACCTGTCCACAAGATTCATTCCTTCATAGATTTCCGTCTGGATACAGCAGTTCCTGTAACTGTCACCGATGACACGCACCAATGATTCAAGAGCTGCTTTATCATCCTTGTAACGGATGTATGCTTTGGAATCCATGGCTATCATCTCCTTTCTCTTGCCATTTATCTTCCAGGAATCCCTGCTTCACAGGACGCAATGTTTGTTCCGAAACATTTGCAATGCTGGGGTCCTACACTTATGATATTTGAAGAAAGAGGGGCATTTCCCCTGTTTCGGGGGAGATATTTTTTGACACAGTATACGATTTCCAGACTGTCCAACAAGAGAATCATCGTTTCGTTATTGATGATCTTCTTTTTACGACCGCTCGCAGAGGGAATCCGCTTCCTGACCGGAGACAGCACGCTGGGCTGGATGTTCGCCCTGAATATCCTTGGTTCCCTGCTGATCATCTATGACTGGAATCTGTTCGGCATCCATTACAACAGAGCAAAATCCAACAAAGGTGACTTTATGATCTTCTTCGGTCTCGGTCTTTTCCTGATCGGTACATGGGCGGCTGTGGACATCCGCTTCCTGGGCGGAAACATTCCCCTGCCGGAAAGCACGCTTCTGAAAAACGATCTGTTCGCCGTACCTGCTGTATTTGCGGCATTCAGTTTCCTTCAGAGCACGATCGTGAATATCGGCTTCAAATGCCTGACAGACCACCTGAAAGTACGTTCCAACGAACTGCTGATCATTTTCCTTTCCGGCGTTCTCTTCGGTCTTGTTTACACGATCGTATTCCTGCCGGTACAGCCCGCACTCATACCGCGGACCCTTCTCTATAACATTGTACTCCTTTGGATCCTTTCCTACCTGTACAATCAGAGCAATTCCTTCATGCCGGGCCTTTGCGCCATGACAGTGATCTACCTGTTCCTGCAGATCACACTCCTGTAGAAAAAGACCCGTTTCCGGGTCTTTGTCGTTTATGTATCCAGTCTGCTGCGTGCAGGTTTTTATTCTGTCGTTTCGATCAGTCCGTAGCCGGCTGTTCCTCTGCGGTAGACAACCGCGATCTTTCCGGATTCTTCATCACGGAACAGGTAGAAGTCATGCCCGGACAGTTCCATCTGCATGATGGCTTCATCAAGATCCATTTCATCCACTGCAATGGTCTTGGTCCGAACAGGAATATCCTCTTCCTCTTCGATCTGTTCGGCATAGAACGCTTCTGCCAGTGAATCCCTGTGTCTGCGGCTCAGACGGGTCTTCTGGCGGCGGATCTGGTCTTCCAGCTTATCCACTGCCAGATCGATCGCAGCGTACAGATCGTCATTTTCAACTTCTGTACGCAGGACACCGACCTTGGTCGGTATCGTGACCTCGATCTTCTGACTTGTCGGATGGACTTTCGTGACCACACGGGCCGTGGTTTCACCGTCAATGATCAGATACTTCTCGAGACTGCTCAGTTTCTTCTCGATCTTCTCCCTCATTGTGTCGGTGACGGTAATGTTTCTGCCAATGATTTCAAAACGCATATGATTACCTCCTGTATCACGCGGATATACAGAAAATGCCCGCGTTGCAGCGATTGTTTTCTGTATGATCCGTCACGCCTGTTTGTTACTTGTATTATAGCATGTCCGGCATGAAAAAACAGGGCTTACATCGTAAGCCCTGCAGCTTCGTACAGCCACCGGCAGACAACAGTCATTGCGTAGGAATCCATACCGCAGTACGCCTTCAGTTCCTCGATGATCCGCTCCCTGTCCACATCTTCCGCGTCCCGGTCCAGATAGCGCCACTGATAGACCGCATCCATGCCGTGACGGATATCCAGCTCCCGATAACCCGGATCATCCATCAAGGACATGATCGTCTTGAGTGACCACTGTCCCCGCATCCGGATATCGTAGATCATACCGTTCTCAAAGGGCTGCTGCAGATCCTTCATGCGTTCATTGAGCGCAAGCAGATCACCGGCGTATTCCGGCAGCTGCTCCGCCAGTTCTCCAATCCGGATCATCTCCGCACCCACAGCGTTGTAGGCAATGATCGAACCCTGTTCCGGGATATCCGCCAGCAGACTCCTGACCAGCGCTTCCCGGTCATCATGGACATCCAGGAACACTTTATGTTCACGGGAACCGTCCTTCTGCACAGTATCCATTGCATACTCGAACAGCAGTACATCATACGGCCGCATGCCTTCATACGGCGGTACTGCAAACCGCTCCCATTCAAAATCGATGAAAGTCAGCGGATACTCCAGATCACTGAGCCAGCTGCGCAGAGCAGCCTTGTCAGCGTACAGACCGCCCATGCGGTCCGCCATGATCTCCGCATACTGCTGGGCAGTACCCTCGATCCTCGCCGGATCCGCATCACGCAGATACAGCCTTCCCTCATCCCGCATATCATAGCGGTATCTGGAACCGGTCAGGTGAACGATGGACGCATCCGGTTCCCGGTCTTCTCCGAAGCATGCATCAAAGAAACGGCACTTGACCCTGCCTGTACATTTTCCCGAACGCACCGGTTCAGCAAGAGGTGTCTGCAGCGTACGGTCCATATCCTTCAGAACTGCATCATAGTCCCTCATCTGGTCCCGGAGTACTGTTTCGACTTCCCCGGCCGGATGACTGCGCTCATTGTAGAAGTGATCGCCGATCACGAACAATGCATCGGTATCCAGTGCACCCTGCCTGACATAATCACCGTTCAGATGGATGATCGAGATCCGCCCTACCGGAATCCCGCAGCCTTCCAGGACCCAGAGCGTCGCTGTATAGAACGTCGGATCCGGTGCTTTCGGCAGCAGTCCGACCAGAAGGAAATACAGATCCCACCCATGTTCCGTACGGTGCAGGAACGGAACCTTGACTCTCAGACCGTGATATTCAAATCTGGCCTTGACCAGCCATTCCTCGCTTTCCAGCGCCTGCATGGCTTTTTCCGGATCATCACCCCGCTGACCGATGAAACACGACTGTATGCCCAGTTTCTCCATCGCCAGGTCCGTGATCTTCTCATCCATGCGCAGGAACTGCTGATACGGTGCTTTCCCGAGATCATGATCCAGCCGGAACATCCGCGGACAGCGAAGCCAGCGTGTGACATCGGAAATATGGTATACACGTGCACTCATAGCGCAACCGTTCCCAGATACTCCGCAAGCAGGTTCTGACCGCTGACCCTTGTATAACGTACCCGGCAGAGTGTTCCGGCAGGCAGATCTTCTTCACAGCGGAAACGGACATAGCCGTCCACCGCATCCGGCGCAAACATGGCACTTCTTGCCAGATACATTCCGGTCAGGCCCTCCACTTCCTCTACAAGGACCTCGTCCTCCAGACCGATCATCTTCTGTCTGTCTTCCCTGACGATCTCGTCCTGCAGGTTCATGATCTCATTCAGACGGCGCTGTTTTTCCGCCTGCGGAACATTGTCCACCATTTCATAGCTCGCTGTCCCCTCTTCCGGAGAATAGGTGAATGCACCGAGATGATCCCAGCGTACTTTCCGCATCATTTCCAGATTCTCTTCATGCTGCGCAGCTGTTTCCCCCGGGAAGCCGCAGATGAGCGTCGTACGCAGCACAGGATGCGCAAAGGAAGCCCTGATACGGGCTGTACGGTCCAGGATCTCTGCAGCATTCGAACGCCTGTGCATTGCCTTCAGAACCGCGTCGCAGCCATGCTGGATGGGGATATCAAAATACGGAAGAATATGCTTTGAAGCCTTGATCGTATCGATCAGATCATCAGGTATCTCATCCGGATACATATACAGGATCCGGATCCAGTGCAGACCTTCGATCACATCCAGGCGCTTCAGAAGTTCCGACAGATGAAGCTTCCTGTCCCAGTCATAACCGTAGCGGGACGTATCCTGCGCAATCAGCGTCAGTTCCCGGACTCCCTGTGCTGCCAGTTCCTCTGCTTCCCTGACCAGCTGTTCCAGCGGATAGGAGACCAGCGGTCCGCGGATATTCGGAATGGCACAGTACGCACAGCGGTTGTCACAGCCTTCCGCAATGCGCAGATATGCCATCCACGGCTTTCCCGACAGCATCCGCGGTGCTTTTCCGTAGGTATTGTGCACAGGTACACCGAGTTCATCACTCAGGATCGTTCCAAGATGATCATATTCATCAATGGAGATGAACCGGTCCACTTCCGGTATCTCTTCTTCCAGTTCCGGCTTGTACCTCTTGGCAAGACAGCCCATGACGATGACTTTCCGGACAGCGTGTTCTTCCTTCCAGTCCAGCACATCGAAGATCGTACGGATCGCCTCTTCCTTGGCACTCTGAATAAACCCGCAGGTATTGATGATCACCGCTTCCGCCTCTTCCGGATTCCGGACGATCTCCTGATCACTTTCCTTCAGCAGTCCCAGAAGATACTCCGTATCCACCAGATTCTTGGCACATCCCAAAGATATTACACCGATTTTCATATCGTTTCCTCTTTTCCCGCCTACCATTGTAACAAAAAAAGAGAGGTGTACAACACACCCCTCATGCACTCAGTCCGCCAGTGATCCGAACGGGTCCCACGGATCCAGAACCTTCGGTTCTTCCTTCAGCACTGCCTGCAGTTCCTCGCTCAGATAGCTCTTGTGCACGACTGCTTCAAAGACATATTTCTCGAACCAGGAATCCGAGCAGATATAATAGCCTTCATTGGCAACCTTGTCTCCCCAGGAGTTCTCGATCTTCCACCTTGTCGGTTTCCCGTCAACGACGTTGACACCGGTGAAGACCATTGCATGGTTCATTGCGCTCTGCCGGGTATCCAGCATTTCCGCCTTGGTCATATCCAGTCTGACATCGAAGGTATCTTCATAGGCATACTGCGCATCATCCCAGAGTCCCGTACCACGGTCACCATCCTTGCCGCAGTCGCAGCCGAACCAGACCAGTCTTCCGTCCTGCAGCTGACGCAGGATCAGATCCTTGAATTCATCCATCGGAAGATTCAGGAAGGATACCGGGTTTCCGCCCACAACATTGCCCAGATATTTGACGGTGTACATCTTGTGGAA
>JAFWJP010000190.1 GCA_017514645.1 Solobacterium sp.
GCAGCCTCCTGTGAATTCACGCCGGCAGAACCGGTTCAGCCAAGCGTACCGCAGGAATATGACGAACAAGCAGTGAAGAAAGCTGCCGAGATGCTGAACCAGGCAAAGCGGCCGATCATCTACTTCGGAGGAGGCGTCATTCTTTCCCGGGCGGATGAGGAACTCAAGAGCGTCATGAACCGGGCAGACATTCCGGCCGTCTGGACCCTGATGGCAAAGGGAACGCTGGAAGATGATGATCCGCTGAACCTCGGACTGATCGGCATGCATGGCAGCTTCGTCTCAAACAAGGCGATCGATACCGCAGATGTGGTACTGGCCGTCGGAACCCGCTTCTCAGACCGGGTCGCACTGAATCCAAAGAAATTTGCCAAGGATGCCAAAATCATCCAGTTTGATATCGATGCCAGTGAAGTGGATAAGAACGTTGCGGTCGATCTCTCGGTCGTGGGAGATGCGAAAGTCGTTCTGAAGGCATTGCTGGAAGATCTGAAAGAAACCCGGCACGAAGAGTGGAAGGAAGACATTGCCCGCTGGAAAGCAGCGGACTACCGTCCAAGCGACAGCGACGAGCGTCTCAAACCGCATCAGATCCTCAGAACCATATGTGATCTTTCCGGGGATGATGCCATCTACGTAACCGATGTCGGCCAGCATCAGATGTGGGCGGCACAGTACCTGACGCATGTAAAGCCGCGGCACTTCCTGACCAGCGGCGGCCTTGGCACAATGGGCTATGGCTATGGCGCTGCGATCGGTGCACAGATCGCAAAAGGAAATGCACAGCGGGTGGTACATCTGACCGGTGACGGCAGCTTCCATATGAATCTGAATGAAGCGGTAACCGCAGTCAGCTACGATCTGCCGGTCATTACGGTCATCTTCAATAACCAGGTGCTCGGCATGGTGCGCCAGTGGCAGACCCTGCTGTATGGAAAACGCTACTCCAGCACCGATCCGCACCGGAAGACGAATTACGTAAAGCTTGCGGAAGGATTTGGCGCAAAGGGATGGCATTGTGAGACGCCGGAAGAATTTGAGAAAGCCTTCCGGGAAGCACTTGAAAACAGCGGTCCGTCCTGGATCGAATGCGTCATAGAAAAGGATGAAAAGGTCCTGCCGATGATTCCGGCAGGTTCCACGATCGAAGACATCATCCTGGCAGACGGAAAGGAGGCGGAGTGAGATGGCGGAAAAACAGTATCCCCGCTCGGTGATCAGTATTCTGGTTGAGAACCACTACGGTGTTCTTGCCCGGATCGCCAGCATGTTTAACCGGCGCAGCTTCAACATTGATTCCATCGCTGCCAGTGAAACGATCGATCCCGGCATTACAAGAATTACGATCACCGTACACGCAGATCAGAACACGCTGAAGCAGATGCTGCTGCAGACCGAACGGCTTGAAGAAGTGAAGAAGGTATTCGTTCTGGATTCCAACAGCCTGCAGCGGGAACTGCTGCTGATCAAGATCGGATGCGATCCGAAAAAGCTTCCTGCACTGCGGGACATTGCGGGCGTATACAACGCGAAGATCATCGATCTTTCCCCGGAAAGCCTGGTCATGGAACTGACGGGCAAGCCGGAGAAAATTGACGGCTTCCTGAAGATGTTTGGTAACTATAATGTATTAGAAATGTGCCGTACCGGAGTAACGGCACTGAATCGCGAATAAGAAAAAAAGGAGATAAATCATGGCGATCAAAAAGTATTATGACTCAGACTGCAACCTCGGCGTACTCGACGGAAAGACCGTAGCTGTAATCGGCTTTGGTTCTCAGGGACACGCACATTCGGAAAACCTCGCAGAAAGCGGCGTAAATGTTGTCGTTGGTCTGCGTGAGGGAAGCGGACACTGGAAGAAGGCTGCGGAATTTGCAGAGACCCATCCGAACTTCAAGGTTATGGACATCGAAAGTGCCGCTGAAGCAGGTGATGTGGTAATGATGCTGGTACCGGATGAAAGAGCTGCCGATATCTATAACAAGCTTGTCGCTCCGCACATGAAGGAAGGCGATACGCTGGCATTCGCACACGGCTTCAACGTTCATTTCCAGTTCATCAAGCCGGCCAAGGACATCAATGTCATCATGATCGCCCCGAAGGGCCCGGGACATGTTGTCCGTTCCACTTATACCGAAGGCCAGGGCGTTCCTTCCCTGATCTGCGTCGAACAGGATTTCACCGGCAACGCGAAGGAGATCGCTCTTGCGTATGCATGCGGCATCGGCGCAGGCCGTGCCGGCATTCTTGAGACAACCTTCCGTGAAGAAACCGAAACCGATCTGTTTGGCGAACAGGCAGTTCTCTGCGGCGGTGTCTGCGAACTGATCCACGCCGGGTTCGATACCCTCGTAGAAGCAGGCTATGCGCCGGAAATGGCATACTTTGAGACCTGCCATGAAATGAAGCTCATCATCGACCTGATCAACAAGGGCGGCTTCGGCCTGATGCGCTACTCCATTTCCAATACTGCGGAGTATGGTGACTACCGTACCGGCAAGCGTCTCATCACTGAAGAGACCCGCAAGGAAATGAAGAAGATCCTCTCGGAGATCCAGGATGGGTCCTTCGCAAGTGAATTCATGCAGGAGATGTCTGCAGGCCGTCAGGCGAAGTTCCTGGCAATGCGCAAGAAGGAAGCAGAACATCCGATCGAGAAAGTCGGAAGCGAACTGCGTTCCATGATGAGCTGGCTCAAGAAATAAATTAAAGAAACAAGGAGACTTAACATATATGCGCAGCGATAACGTTACAAAAGGCGCAGAACGCGCCCCGAACCGAAGCCTGTTCTATGCGCTCGGTTATACCAAGGAAGATTTGGAAAAACCTCTGATTGCCATTGTGTCTGCACACAGTGACATTGTTCCGGGTCATACTAATCTTGACAAGCTGACCGATGCGATCAAGATGGGAATTGAGGCAGCCGGCGGAACACCGTTCATGGTTCCGGCGATCGGTGTCTGTGACGGGATTGCGATGGGTCATATCGGAATGAAATATTCCCTCGCAAGCCGGGAACTGATTGCGGACAGCACAGAAACCATGATAATGGCACATCAGTTTGACGGTGCGGTTCTGGTACCAAACTGCGACAAGATCGTACCGGGTATGGTCATGGCTGCGGTAAGAATGGATATTCCTGCCGTGGTATGTTCCGGCGGTCCGATGCTGGCGGGAAGATATGACGGAGAAGAAGTCTCTCTTTCCAAAATGTTTGAAGCGGTCGGTGCCTATAAGGCAGGCATGATCAATGAAGCAAAGCTGGATGAGTGTGAACAGAACTGCTGCCCGGGCTGCGGCTCCTGCAGCGGCATGTACACCGCCAACAGTATGAACTGTCTCTGCGAGGCAATCGGCATTGCCCTTCCCGGCAACGGTACGATTCCCGCAGTATACGCAAAGCGTCTGCAGCTGGGCAGAAAGTCCGGTGCTGCGATCATGGAGCTGGTACGCAACGGCATTACGGCACGCGATATTATCAATCAGCGCAGTATCCGCAACGCCCTGACCTGTGATATGGCACTTGGATGCAGTACGAATACCGTGCTCCATCTGCTTGCGATTGCCAAAGAGGCAGGCGTCAACGTCGATCTGAATCTCTTCAATGAGATCAGCGCAAAGACACCGAACCTCTGCCACCTTGCCCCGGCCGGCCCGACCCATATGCCGGATCTCTATGCGGCAGGCGGCATCCCGGCAGTTCAGGCAGAACTGGCTAAGAAGGATCTGCTGAACCTTGACTGTATGACCGTTACCTGCAAGACCGTAGGGGAAAACATTCAGGGTGCCCATATTCTGAATACGAATGCGATCCGTCCGATCGACAATCCGTACAGTGAGACCGGCGGACTGCAGATCCTCTTCGGAAACATCGCACCGGATGGCTGTGTTGTAAAACGGAGCGCAGTCGCACCGGAAATGCTTACGCATACCGGTCCGGCCCGTGTCTTCGACAGTGAAGATGAAGCGATCAAATCGATCTATGAAGGCGGAATCAAGCCGGGTGATGTCGTAGTCATCCGCTATGAAGGGCCGCAGGGCGGTCCCGGAATGCGGGAAATGCTGAACCCGACCTCTGCACTGGCCGGCATGAAGCTGGATACGACGGTTGCGCTTGTGACCGACGGACGGTTCTCCGGCGCAAGCCGGGGTGCTGCGATCGGACATGTATGTCCGGAAGCGTTCGCAGACGGGCCGATCGGACTTGTACAGGAAGGCGACATGATCGAAATCGATATTCCGAATGCCGCCATCAATGTACTTGTCAGCGAAGATGAACTGGCAATGCGCAGAGCGAAGTTTGTGAAGCCGGAACCGAACATCAAGAGCGGCTGGCTGGCAAGATACGCACGTCTTGTTGACGGGGCGAACCATGGCGCAGTTATGAAATGAGGAGAAGGATATGCTGGATATCAAAATTACAAAAGCAGAAACGCTGAAAGAAAAACCGACCGATGAATCAAAGCTCGGTTTTGGCAGAATCTTTACCGATCATATGTTCCTGATGGATTACGACCGTTCCTACGGCGGAACCGGATGGCACAATCCGAGGATTGAACCGTATCATCCCTTCAGCATTGCTCCGGGCTGTGTTGTTCTCCACTATGCTCAGGAAGTATTTGAAGGCATGAAGGCATACCGGACAGCGGACAACAAGATCCAGCTGTTCCGTCCGGAATGCAATGCAAGACGGTACCAGGACAGCTGTGACCGGCTCTGCATCCCGCAGATCCCGGAAGAGGATTTTGTTCAGGCGGTAAAGGCGCTTGTAGAACTCGAAAAGGACTGGGTTCCGCATACTGAAGGTGCGACGCTCTATATCCGTCCGTTTACCTTTGCGACGATGGAACAGCTTGGCGTTCACGCAAGCACTTCCTATACCTTCTGCATTATTCTCTCTCCGTCCGGTGCCTATTACGCAACCGGTCTTGCGCCGGTACGCATCTATGTTGAAGATGAGTACATCCGTGCTGCACCCGGTCTGACCGGATTCGCAAAATGCGGCGGAAACTACGCCGCTTCGATCAAGTCCGGCGAGATCGCAGAAGCGCTCGGCTATTCCCAGGTACTCTGGCTGGATGGCGTAGAGCACAAGTATGTTGAAGAAGTCGGTTCGATGAACATCTTCTTCAAGATCGACGGCAAGATCTACACCGCCGCATGTACCGGTACGGTACTTCCGGGTGTAACACGCCGTTCCATCATTGAGCTGTGCAGAGACTGGGGTTATGAGGTCATTGAAGGAAAGCTTTCCATCGATGATGTCATGAAAGCGGGCCATGACGGCAAGCTGGAAGAAGTATTCGGTTCCGGAACCGCTGCCGTTGTCAGCCCGGTCAAAGAACTGAAATACGAAAAGGACGTCGTCCTGATCGGCGACGGAAAGATCGGCGAACTGACACAGAAGCTCTACGATACCATGACCGGTATCCAGTGGGGCAGAATCAAGGACACCAAGAACTGGATCGTCCCGGTCTGCCAGGGTTAATCAAAACACAGAAAAATACCGCAGAGAACTGCTTTACGCACAATCTGCGGTATTTTTTAAGTGTATTTGCTTATTTGCTCTCCCTCAGGATGTCGCAGAGGATGTTCCAGGCATCATCGAATGACTGCAGTTCCATGCGCTCATCCGGGGAATGGATCATGTCGGTGATCGGACCAAGGGTGATGATATCCATCGTTGGATCGAGCCCTTTTATAATTCCGCATTCCAGACCTCCATGCGTCGCAACCTCTTTGTACGGGAAGCCGCGTTTTTCCGCAACC
>JAFWJP010000191.1 GCA_017514645.1 Solobacterium sp.
GTTTCCAACCAGTGCAAAACGCAGGACAGTTCCTTCCGGAAGTGCTGTACCTGTTCCTTTGGGGTGGAACTTTCCCCCCTCTCCAAGACCTGGATGATCCGCCGGTTTCTTAACCTTCGGTTGATCTGTACTGTCTTCTGCTGCATGGATGCCGTCGATACCGATCTCTGCAGCATCCGCAAGGCGCAGTGTCAGGCTGTAACCATGCAGCCGTACCTCAACAGGATCGTTCAGCGGCGCATATTTCACCATTGTCACTTCTGTACCGGGAATCAGGCCCATGTCCAGAAAGTGCTGCCGCAGCGCTCCTTCACCACCGACTTCCGTAACGGTCGCCGTTTCACCGATCTTGAGATCTTTCAATGTCCTCATGATTTATCTCCGATTCATTTCCATCAAAAATTATCAGCGGAAATATTCTGTTCAAAATGAATGCCTGATACCGAAGCACCAGGCTGATCTTCTACTGTTTGATATAACGTTTCAGAATCTCCAGAAGTCTCTGACCATCTTCCTGTCCGAGAATGCCGAACAGTTCCCGGCCTTCTTCAAGCATCTGTTTCTTTACTTCTTCCGCATATGCCATTCCCGCCTTGGTGGGGGAAATATGCATCTTCCGAAGATCCGTGCTGTCTGTACGCCGTTCAATATAACCGCGTGCCTCCAGCCCTTTAACGATATTCGCAACCCGGCCGGGTGTCAATCCGAAACGGGCAATGATATCGGTTGCGTACACACTTGTCTTCTGTGCACAAAGCCATGTAATGACACCGGCTTCACCGCCGGGTGTAAACAGATTTGTGAAACGCGTGATCCGCTCCGGATACCGGATCTTCAGATCAACGAACTCTTCCACTGATTTGTCCACGCTGCATCGCCTCCGTTGTTTGAATTAGTATAAACTAACAATGTGTTTGTCGTCTATAACTCATTTGCATTCCTACGATTTTTTGACAATGTTATTGTCAGAACGGAATTTGTGTGCTAATATCAGATAGCTTGATGGCGTGTTGGTGAAGCGGCTTAACACACCACCCTTTCACGGCGGCATTCACGGGTTCGAATCCCGTACACGTCACCATAGTGCAGGGGTGTCGTACAATGGCAGTACATCGGTCTCCGAAACCGCTGATGGGAGTTCGATTCTCTCCACCCCTGCCATTTTTTTATTTTCTCCTGTTTGTTGTATCATAGAATTGCATATGAAGGAGGACGATCATGGCAGAAAGAACACTGACCTGGACATTGAACAAGAAAACAAAGAGTCCGCTGGAGATCAAGGAGATCCTCCCTGCCGGAGAAAAACCTATCAGCGCCTATCTGATGCAGAACGGATATGTCTGCCTGACAGACAAACGGATCATCATCATTGACAAGACGGGGGCTGCCGGAATGAAAACATCCTTGTTCTCCCTGCCCTACCGTTCCCTGGACTACTGGACATGTTCCGCCGGGGAATCTCTGATTTCCGTCTACAGTGAACTGATCCTGCACTCCCAGACAATAACGGTCAAGTTCAACATCCACAAGACCTGCGATACCGACGAGATCAACCGGATCCTCGCCCTCTATACGAACTGAGATCATGTACCAGGAAACACTTTTCGAACAATACGGTACGGATGCACCGCTGGCCGACCGCATGCGCCCGGTTACGCTTGATGATTACGCCGGACAGGAACACCTCGTCGGCGAAGGACGGATCCTGCGCACAATGATCGAGCGTGACGAAGTCCAGTCGATGATCTTCTGGGGGCCTCCCGGAGTCGGAAAGACTACACTGGCAAGAATCATCGCCAATTCCACGGATTCACGGTTCGTGACGTTTTCTGCTGTCACCAGCGGCATCAAGGAGATCAAGGCGGTCATGAACGAAGCGGAGCAGCACAGACAGCTCGGCGGAAGGACCATTGTCTTCATCGATGAGATCCATCGTTTCAACAAAGCCCAGCAGGATGCATTCCTGCCGTATGTCGAGAAAGGATCGATCGTCATGATCGGAGCCACAACGGAGAATCCCTCCTTCGAGATCAACTCAGCTCTGCTCTCCCGCTGCAAAGTCTTCGTTCTCTACGCCCTTGATACAAATGATCTGGTTGCTCTGGAGAAGCGGGCACTGACCGATCCCCGTGGTTTCCCTGACCGGCAGATTGAAGCCGATGACAAAGCCCTTACCGCCATCGCCGTATACGCCAACGGCGATGCCCGTGTCGCTTTGAATACCCTCGAGATGTGCGTACTGAGCTCAGAAAAGGACGGACAGTCCGTTCTGAGCGAAGATGTCCTGAAGCAGGTACTCAGTGACAAGAGCCTGCTGTATGACAAAAACGGTGAGGAGCACTACAACATCATCTCTGCGCTGCACAAGTCGATGCGCAACAGTGATGCGGATGCGGCAGTCTACTGGCTGGCAAGAATGCTGGAAGCCGGAGAAGATCCGCTCTATATTGCCAGACGTATCGTACGCTTTGCGTCAGAGGATATCGGAATGGCAGATTCCCGGGCGCTTGGTATCGCGGTCGATGCCTATCAGGCGTGCCACTTCATCGGCATGCCGGAATGCACCGTACATCTGACCCATGCCGTTGTGTTCTGCGCACTGGCACCGAAATCCAATTCCCTGTACATGGCCTATACCAAAGCCGCGAAGGACGCAAAGAACACCATCAGTGAACCGGTACCGCTGCAGATCAGGAACGCGCCGACGAAGCTGATGGATGAACTCGGCTATGGAAAAGGTTATCAGTACGCGCATGATTTTGAAGGTCATATCACACCCATGGACTGTCTGCCCGAGTCATTGATCGGGACGCATTACTATGAGCCTTCCGATCAGGGAGTCGAAAAACGGGTCAAGGAACACAAAGAAGCCATTGAAGCCTGGAAAAAAGCCCATAGAAACAAGCAGTGAATATCACTGCTTTTTTTCGGAACAACTGCCGTCCTTCTCTTTATCCACCGACAGAAAAAGGACGCCGTCACCGGTGTCCTTTGCTGTACTTCTGGGGATGGTTGATTTCTACAGACGGATCCGTTTCAGCGCTCTTTCAGCCACGATTCCCGTCAGTATACCCATCGGTACGGAACCCAGCAGCAGATACGGCAGGATCGCCGCAATCGCCGGCTGATGATAAAACAGTGCGACAACGATGACCTGGCCGACGGAGTGGCATACAGCAGAGATGACGGAACTGAATACCACGGAAGAATGCGCACGGGTGGTGAGGATCAGCGAAACACTCGAGAGGAAGACCCCTCCCATACTGATCCAGAACGTACTGCCGAAGATCAGCCCTCTCAGCATCATTCCGACGAAGACGCGCATCATGTTCACGACCCACATTGCCCGGATACCGAGCAGACGTACGGTGATCAAAGCCATAATATTGGCCAGACCGACACGGATCCCGTACGCGAACGAACCGATGTACGTGGATTCGATCATGCTTAGAATGATTGCCATCGCTGACAGCAGCGCCAGATATACAAAACGCTTTGTATCAGTCCGCATATGACTCCACCATGATGATGATCCCGTTCGGTACACAGGTGATCGGATCCAGATCCTCCGGTGTCTTTCTTCCCATCTTTTCACAGATGTGATTCGGGCATTCGACTTCCCTGACCTGCCAGCCTCCGTCCTTCACTTCAACGACCATATGACCGTAATTGCCGTCCATCTCGATCACCTGGTCTTCCGAAGGATCAAAGGATGTATACAGTTCGTCATTCAGATAGATACCGACACGGACCGAAGGAGTACTCTTCCGTCTCAAAAACAGGACTGCGCACAAACACAGAACAATCAGAAGAATTACGGTCCAGCGCTCGTATTTTTTCATATTTTTCAGTATAACACGATTCTTAAGTGCCCTGACGGAATGGTATAATTGAAGCATTCAGATGCATATCTGCTCACAAGAGGAACACTTATGATCATCAGGTCCGAAGAAATGAAAACAATGGAATACAACGATCCCCGCAGTGCCCGGGAACTGATGGAACTGGCCGGCACCCGGTGTGCGGAGATCCTGCAGGCAATGGACGGTGCAGATCATGCGATCGTACTGTGCGGCAAAGGCAACAACGGCGGTGATGGCTTTGTGATCGCCCGGATCCTGCAGGCGGCGGTCTGTCTCATGGAAGGCTATCCCAGGACGGAAGAAGCCAGACAGGCAAGAAAGCAGTTCAACGGAACAGAGTTCCGTCTGTCCTCCCTTCCGGAGCACCTTGAATCCTGTTCTCTGATCGTAGACTGCGTCTACGGATACGGCTTCCACGGCAGTCTGCCGCGGAAGATTGCCGACGCATTCACGATGATCGAAGAAAGAGGTATTCCGGTCGTTTCCGTGGATATCAACAGTGGGTGCGAAGCAGACTGTCTGAAACGCGACCCGCAGGCCATTCATTCCTGCCTGACGCTGGCGCTTGGATATCCGAAACCGTTCCACGCTCTGCGCAAAGAACACGGAATGTTCCGGGAAACACGTACCGTAGGGCTGGACCTTGCTGCTCCGCAAGATCCGTGCTTTATGGAAATGAATGAAGCACTGTTCCGGCAGAAACTCCCTGAAAAAGCAGAAAATGCATATAAGGGAACATTCGGCAAGACCCTCCTGATCGGAGGATCTTACGGTATGGCCGGCGCTCTGGGACTGAATATCATCGGAGCGCGCACGGTAGGTTCATCCTATCTGGAAGCTGTTACAGATGCGGCAGTCTGGCAGGTCCTGGCACCCCGCTTCCTGAGCACGGTATTCCATCCCGTCAATGAACACACACCGGAAAACGACTATGTTTCCTGGATCAGAAACGCATCGGGCATCGGCTTCGGAAGCGGGGCAGTTCATCTGCATGCCAAGGAACAGATCCTGCACCTGATCCTCCGGAACGCCCAATGCCCTGCGGTCATCGATGCAGAAGGACTCAGGCTTCTGGCCGGGAATACATTCCTGCTGAATTTCAGACATGGTCCGCTGATCCTGACACCGCATATCGGAGAGTTCTGCGGACTGGAGAACACACCGGAAGAAGAAGTCCGGGAGGATCCTCTGTCTCATGCTGAGGCATTTGCAGAACGCAGCAGCAGTATAGTTGTACTGAAAGGAGCCAATACGATCGTTACGGACGGAAAGCGCTGCTATATCAACGATACGGGCAATCCTGCCCTTGCCCAGGCCGGCAGCGGCGATCTGCTCACCGGTATCATCACCGGTCTGATCCCGTTTGTGAAAGATCCGTTCCTCTGCGCAGTCATGGGTGTCTGGTTCCACGGTCATCTGGCTGACCTTGCTGTGAAAGACCATCCTGCCCGCAACCTTGATCTGCCGGTCCTTTCCGAGTATGCAGAGCGTTTCTTTCAGGACTCCTGATGATATAATAGTAAGTACAGATTATTATGCCGAGTGAACCGAAAATCATTACAAAGCGGCAGGCCAGAAAACAGATTAATCTGCTTATATTCGGTCTTGTGATCATGGTTCTGCTGGAAGCTTTGCTGGAATACGGAAAACCCTATCTCCTGGCATCCCGTCCTGAATTGTTTGCCGGAGTCAATGCAGATCTTGTCTTCATGATCGGAGAACTGATGATCATGGCGATTACTTCTGTTCCTTTTATTATGGCTTCCGTAAAACTGAACCTGAATATCGGACAGTATATGCGGAATCCGCACTACAGACTGATGCACACGGTATCGCTGATCTGCATCGGTATTGCACTGCGGTTCCTGAGTGCTTCCCTGTCCCAGCTCTTTTATATTCTGGCTGACAGAAGTACTGTACAGTATGAATGGTTCGGCATCTTCACCGGCCAGACCTATATTCTGAACAATATCGTATGGCTGCTGATCTACGTATTCCTGCGGCCGCTGTACCACGAGATCATCTTCCGCGGTATCATCCAGCGCCATCTCGGTCATTACGGCCGTTATTTCGGTGTTCTGGGATCCGCTTTCCTGTATGCACTCTGCCAGCGTGACCTCCCCTCCTTTGCCGCAATGTTCTTTCTGGGCTGGTATCTGTCAACCGTCACGCTGTATGCGCACTCTATCATTCCCTCCATCCGCATCAGTATCTCTCTGAATCTGTTCCTGTGGGTCCTCAATGTCATACCGGAACAGTTTGATGCACTGATGCTGGTGATCATCGTTCTGGTCTATATCCTTGCGGCACTGTATATCTTCAGCATCCGCGGGCGCAATATCGTACGCTATGGTGCGACAGAAAGCACTTTGTGGAAACTGCTCATTTCCGCGCCGTCGACTGTGATCCTGATCATTCTGTTTCTTGGAAATGCTGTCTATGCATTTCTTCATTGATAGAGGAGGTTCCCTATGAAAAAGTATCTTGTGTTTGATATCGGCGGCACCGCCATCAAGTTTTCCGTCATGAACGATGCAGCGGAAATGCTGGAGTCCGGACAGATTCCAACACCCCGGGACAACCAGGAACACTTTCTTGCAGATCTTAAGACCATCTATGATCAGTTCGGAGAAGATTGTGAGGGCATTGCGATCAGCCTCCCCGGTCTGACGGACAGCGACCGCGGCTACATGATTACAGGCGGTGCGCTTTCCTACAATGTCGGACAATATGTAGCAAAGCAGATTTCGGAGATGTGCGAAGGAAAACCGGTACACCTGGAGAATGACGGAAAAGCTGCAGCCTGGGCAGAGATGGAAAGCGGTGCACTGAAAGGAATCGAAAACGGATCTGTATTCATCATTGGTACCGGTGTTGCCGGAGGACTGATACTGAATGGAAAACTGTTCAAGGGAAAGGATTTCTCTGCCGGAGAATACAGCTACCTTAATGTGAACGACGAAAAATGGGGACAGTTCAGTACAATGATGGGATCCCGCTGTTCCACAACGGGATTGCTCGGCATCTACCGTGATCTCAAGGGCATGACACCGGAAGAGGAACTGAACGGACGTGATTTCTTCAATGCATATGACCTGAATGATCCGGCTGCACATGAAGCTCTGGAAACCTTTGCACGCTATGTTGCGGTGCAGCTTTTCAATCTTACGATGCTGCTGGATATTGAGCGGTTTGCCATCGGCGGCGGCATCAGCAATCATCCGGCTCTGGTCGAAACAATCCGCAAAGCCTATCACGATATTCATTTTGATTCCGAGTTTCCTCTGGACAATACCCCGATTGCGGAGATCATCAAATGCCGGTACGGTTCCGAAGCCAACCAGATCGGCGCACTCTACAGCATGCTGGAGTACAATTCCCGGATGAAGTAAAAAGCGGCCATTGAACAGCCCCATTGAAAATGGAGAGTTCAAAAAACGCGGGATGATCCTCCTGTACACTGAGAGTACAGGAGGATTTCTTTATGGCAGGGAAACCAAATAATAAGTATTCATACGAATTTAAAAAGGAGGCAGTCGAAGA
>JAFWJP010000192.1 GCA_017514645.1 Solobacterium sp.
GGCGGCGGCAATCACTTTCTGAAGACGTTCTTCCATATCAATGCCTGTTCCGGGTATTCCCCCAGAATGCACTCCCTGCCTTGCTGTAATCATTGACGATCATGACCGGGATCCTGGTAAACTTCGGCTGTTCCTCTGACAGAATACGGCAGGCAGACAGACGTTTTCTGCCGTCTACACAGTAATAGCCCTGTTCATCACACGCTACCTGTACAGGGATCGCGATTCCCCTTGCGGCGATGGATTCCAGAAGATCTCCGGGATCTTCATATTCATAGCGGATCTCCTCCAGGTCAATCATCGTGTTGATCATCATCCTGCTCCTGTGCTGCCTGACGGATCTCATCAAGGCGAAGAACCTCTGTTTCAAAGATGGTCAGAGCCTGAGTTACATCGACCGGAGGAAGCGGTTCTCTTGCTTTTTCCAGATTGATCTCTTCACGCCTGAGCAGGACTTCCTGCTCGAGACGCCTGCGCTGTCTCTGCGACAGAATCATGCCGATAACGAAGATGACAGCCGCACTCAGCGAAATATACATATAGATGTGTTCCAGATCAAAGGATGAATTGGCCCGGGTCAGCGATTCGACCGGATCATCCCCGAGATAGCTGTTGGATGTTCTGCGTCCGGCCACAAGATACTGACCATCACGGTTTCCCATAAAGGTCACCGCGTTTTCCGTCTGTCTCGTATAGCACTTCTCTACATCCCCGTCATCCGGATCATAGCAGAATACCGTGTACACCATGCCTTCCTCGGCACCTTCCGGTTTCCGGATCGTATAAAGGACAGGACCGTCCAGGGAGAACTCAGAATAGTTCTTGCGCAGGCTGATGGTGAACGCTTCCTGTACATCCGTATTCAGGAATCCGGCAGACTTTTCCATCAGCGCATAGGCTTCAGCGCTGACACCCTCACGGACCCGGACACGGTAGGTATCCTTGAACAGATTCTGTTTCTCCAGCGAGTCAAAGAGCGGGACAGAGACAGACAATCCCGATACACCCGTCACGTAATCATTCGGTTCCAGAATGTAGTTGATCCGTTCACCGACGACCATCCGCATGATCCGGTCAAAAGAGCGCAGCTGTGTCTGCGTCAGATACGGGATTGCGTTCTCATCAAGATCACCCTTCAGGGAAAGCAGGTAGTCGATATCGATCTCCCCGAGAGAGTCCCTGTGCTCATAGGTCTTGATCATATCCACGATCCGGTTTTTCAGCTGTGTACGTACAGCATCCGCTTCGGCGTTGACAACGATATCGTAGCTGCACTCCTGCCCGGCATACCGGACACGTACATGGTAGGTACCTGCCTTATCCATCGAATAGCCGGAGATCATGGATGTTGTCAGACTGACCTGCCGGGAAGTCCCGTCCGCAAACGCAACCTGCACAATACCGCCTTTCACGCTGATCCGGTCATTGACTTCATAATCCGTGCGCGGCAGAGAAACCATCTCGATTCCCGCGGTATCCCTGTATACTGCCCGGTAAACCGTATTCTGCTCAACAGCTTCTGTCTCACCTTCCCAGTGATCAAACAGCATTCCGTCCTTCACCGGTGCAGTGCAGACTGCTTCCCTGCCTGCCGGCATCACATAGGACACCGATTCCTGTCCGTCCGGGAACGTTCCGCCGGCAGCGTCGAATGTGACATGCACCGGTGCCGTATCCTCCTTGGTTCCGAGCAGGACCAGCTGCAGATCGGAAGCTTTGACATAGCCGATGTTGTTTTCAAAATCGTAATCATAGCTCAGAGCGACTTCGGAATCCGCATTCATTGTGGCTTCTGCCTGAATCTTGTACCAGTCCGTTTCATCACTGTAGACTTCACCGACGATCACAAATGCCTGATCGGGATTTTCGCCACTGAGATACAGCACCTTGGCATCCGTTTCCGGATACTGATAGACCATGATGGTTTCTTCCGATGTCTTGATTCCGAGTGTTTCATTGCGGTAGTCGTGTGTACCCGCTGCTTCATCCAGGATACGGTATTCCTCCGCGGCTTTTTCACCCCAGTAAGGATCTGCGGAATAGGATACGTTCATTCCTGCGGATTTGTTTCCGAAGAAACCCCCGTGGAACTGGGCCTTCAGAGGAGAACAGTACGAACCGGAGATAAAGTACTTCGCATGAGCGTACAGTGAATTGGAAGTCGTGAAATAGCGTGTCGCGTCTGCTTCTGCGTCATTATCATACGCTGCATGCGCAAAGAGATTATTGCGGTTGAAGCTCAGCGAACTCCGTCCAGTTCCCGATTCCTCCATACTGACTGCCAGCATCATCAATGCATTCGCACCGTACTGATAGCTGTACTGCAGAAAGGAATCCTCCAGTCCCCAGTACTGCGATCTCGTCATCGTATCATCAAAGGAATCCTTGTCATCATCCTGATAGGCATCGATCGGGCCTTTGATTCCCATATAGTCATACAGCAGATACTGCATTTCTTCCCTTCCCGCGGAAGACACAGAACGATGGGAAACGAACTGATAATAGTCATAATACGGCGATTCCGGATTGACACTGTGCTCTCTGGTATTGTTACGGTAATCATCAAGCATCAGCGTCAGATCTTCTTCCTGATAGAAATAATGGCCGTCATAGCTGTAATAGTTCCCGCCTTCCTGCAGTGTATCCGGCGCTTTGCCGTTATTGATGATATTCACGTAGTTATCATCGCGCATCTGTCCTTTGATCTCATGATACAGGGATCCTTCACTGACCGTATACTCACTCAGCCGGACATTGATCTCTTCCACAGGCACGATCTGCACATAGCCGATTCCGGCCCTGGCTTTCAGCCCGGAGATCATAAATGTGACTTCCGTCGCGTTGTCGTTGGTGCCGAGATATGCCGCATCCTTGCCGTAGCAGCCGTTCAATGTACCGCTCTCTCCGTCCACATCCGATGTATAGCGGATATCGACCGTACAGTCATCAGAGCCCAGATAGACGATGGCGTGTTCCGCGGACAGTACGCTGTCCTTGTAGACGATTCCCAGATTATCATAGCTGTCCTGCCGGTAGCGCATATTGCACAGGGCATAGCTGTAGTTGTAGAATACGTCAATCTCTTCCCCTGTTGCGAAGTCTACGACATGATAAAAATCATCCTGAAAACGTACAGCTGTCTGCTCCGCATGAACAGCCGGCGGTATCAGGATCACTGCAGAAAGCAGGAATGCACTCAGTTTTCTGATGGTTTTCAAAAACATCCTATGTATTCTATCATGTTTGGGCAATAATAGGAAATCACGCTGCGATTGCCCGCAGTGCCGCAGTCACGGCCTCTGTCATATCCTCCAGGCTCATGCTCGGAAGACCAGCGTGCTTGTCCACGCACTGGGACGGCAGATACGGAACATGGATGAATCCGCTCTTTTTGTCCAGGTGCAGACGTTCCATCCAGTAACGGACACTGTAGAGCAGATGATTGCAGATGAATGTTCCGGCTGTATTGGATACTTCTGCCGGAATCCCAGCATCATTGATGTACTGTACGATCTTCTTGACCGGGAGATTGCTGAAATACGCATCCGGACCGTCCGCATAGATCGGTTCATCGATCACCTGATTGCCTTCGTTGTCCGGGATCCGCTGATCATCCACATTGATTCCGACCCGTTCCACGGTAATCTTTGCCCTTCCGCCTGCCTGACCGAGACACAGGATCACATCAGGATCACTCCTGCGGATCTCCTCTATGACCCGTTCCGTGCAGCGGTAGCGCACCGTAGGTACACTCAGACGGATGATCTCTGCCCCGTCCACCTGATCGGGCAGACGCTTCAGAATCTCCGAAGCAGGATTGACGGATTCACCGCCGAAGGGATCAAACCCCGTTACCAGTATTTTCATCTTTCCTATACCGCGGCAGCGCAAACCAGAATGTGCTGCCTTCTCCTTCCTTGCTGCGGACACCGTACTTTGCGCCATGCAGTTCCAGGATTCCCCGCACGATCGACAATCCCAGTCCGCTGCCGCTGACAGGCCGGACATGGCGCCTGTCAACCTTGTAGTACCGGTCCCAGACATCTTCCAGCCGCTCGGACGGAATTCCCTCTCCATGATCTTCCACTTCGATGACGACATTGTCTTCCTCTGCAAAGCAGCGTACACAGATCCGTTTGTCATCCGTGCTGTAATTGACCGCATTGCTCAGGAAATTGTTCAGCACCTGGGCAATGCGCGGTTCATCCGCATGGACAAGCAGACCTTCTTCACATTCCACTGTGAACTGAAAACCGTCTTTCCGTTCATGGATCTCATACTTTTTCATTTCATGACGGATCGTTTCTGCCGGATCGAATACACTGCGGGACAGCGTGATCCGGTTCTCCTGCATCCTTGACAGATCCAGAAGATCATTGACCAGACGGTTCAGCCTCTGTGATTCATCGATGATGACCTGAAGGTTTTCGTCTGTCTTTTCTCCGGGAATATCCCGCATCATTTCCCCGTATCCGCCGATCATGGTCAGCGGTGTTCTCAGGTCATGCGATACATTGGCGATCAGATCGCGTTTTGCCTGATCGGCTTTGTTGATGTCCCGGGCAGCCTGTGAAAGTGTCCGGTTCAGTTCGACCGCTTCCTGATAACCATCTGTTCCGGGGGCTGTCTGATATTTGCCTTCTGCCAGATGTGCCGCTTCCGCATTGATCTTTACCAGCGGATCACCGATCTTCCGGTTGATGAACCAGACAAGGAATCCTGTAGCGCACAGCAGAATGACACTGATATACAGCATCTGGATCCGCAGTGTACGTACTGTCGCATTCAGCGCTGTCAGGTTCGTACTGACCAGGATCATCGTCCCGTCATCCATGATCCGTGTATAGATGACATTCTGCAGATCACCGCCCATCGGGGCTTCCTCTTCCACACTGAGGTATGTACCGCCGTTCTCTTCCGCCAGAACCGCCTGTTTCTGCAGATCCCGGTAATTCATCCGGTAGAGAATACAGCCGCCGACACCGTCAGCCATTTCATATTCCTCTGCAATGATCCGCACACATGCATCGTTCTCACGGCTCAGACGGTAGACACTTTCAAAGAAAGCATCTGTTCCGACAGCCGCCTCAACCTGTTCACTGACATTCTGCACCGTACGTATCTTGTTGCGGGTGTACATCGGCTGAAGCAGGACAGCCTGAAAAATGAAGATCAGCGCAATGATCATCACTGCGTAGATCCCCATGATGCGTCCGATCTTCTGTTTAAGACTGGGCATCTTTTTCAAAACGGTAGCCAACTCCTCTCAGTGTCACGATATATTTGCTGTACGGCCCCAGATGTTTCCGGAGAAGCTTCATATGCGTATCCAGCGTCCTGTCGTCCCCGAAGAAATCATAGCCCCAGACATGTTCCAGAATGGCTTCCCTTGTTACGGCAATTCCACGGTTGCGGATCAGGTAGATGAGCAGATCATACTCCTTCGGGGATAATGCAGCCCGCTCACCATCAATCGTGACGATCCTGGCAGAATCATCCACGACCAGTCCTTCCACGGCAAAACAGCCGTCTGACGCATTGTCAGTGCCTGTACGCTTGAGGATCGCCCTGACCCTCATCATCAGTTCCTTGCCGGA
>JAFWJP010000193.1 GCA_017514645.1 Solobacterium sp.
AATGAAGAGAATACATAGTCTTCAATTCCGGTAGTATAGACAATCGTTTTTCCAGGGTCTTCTATCCGTTTTACAAGTTCAAACCCATTGGTTATAGGCATTTCAATATCTACAAAATAAATATCATACTGACTATTGATCTCTCGCGAGTATGTACTGTATGCATGAATTTCAACACAAAACTCAAGGCGATTACAGACTTCTGTAATAACACCTTTCATCAACGGCAAAAACGAGATGTCGTCGTCTATTAAACAAATACGCAAAACCATATGTAAAAGTCTTTAATCCTGTTTTAATGTTTTGACGATATGACGTATAAGAAATTGCATTCTTTCATCTAATCCTGCGATATTTACGGTTTGAATATCAGGTTCATAGCATAATAGGTAATCTAAAGAAACGTCGAAAATATCAGACAAACGACACGGTTTATCTTCGGGTATCTTTTTTGAGCCATCTTCAAAATTGTGCATTGTCTGAGCAGATACACCGATTTGTTTCCCTAGTTCTTCTAATGTGTATCCAGACTCCAATCGTAGTTTCTTAATATTGTTTGTGCTGCCGTCAGCGTTATATGTTCGTTTTCTCATAATCGAGCTCTCGGTCAAATTGTATTGCAGAGTAACGAAACGGCAGGGATAAAACTATCAGCCTAAGATTATCTGATAGCAGAATGGCAGCACGATAAAAATCATAGTAATAAATACTGATATATAATTGTGATTACAATCAGTAATAACTATCGATCGTCTACAATTGCGATATTCATATGTTTATACTATTGCTGTTTACAGCTGACTGCTTGACCGGTTGTCCCGGTTTTTGACCACTTATCCCTTACTGGGTTGAATAACTTGCTTCCTGTCATAGAATGTACTTGTCATGAAAAGGATGTGGTTTACAAAACAATTATATACGACTTGTGATAATATGAATGTTGATTATGATGTCGTTAAATACGGTCTAAAAGTCGAAGGCGCCTGGCTATTAGATTGTGTGGTAACACTGACCCTATGCTTTTATCTAAAAGTGTTTGTTGAATGTATAGTGTTCATAGCGGCTTTTACCTATCTTCGTTTATATTGTGGCGGATATCATTGTAAAACATATCTATCATGCGGTATTCACTATGTTTGCATGACAACATTATCTTCGTGGGCGGCACATTATTGTCATTATCACGGATTAATGCTTATGAGCGGTTTAGTTGCATTTGTTTATCTATATATGACTGTCCCGGTTGAGAACGAAAATAACCGATTGGACTTAACAGAGCGTTTAGTTTACAGATCTCTTGCAAAAAAACGATTATGGGCCGTCTTGATTATCATGGTTGGAAGCCTTGTGGTCATACAAACTTCAGTCTTCGCGTTTGTTTTGTTGGATCTGGCATGCTTATGCATGCTGCAGAGGAGGTTATTATGAAACTGTTCGAAGTGATGGTATCTATTGCTATGAAAGCTGCAGCTAAAGCAGCGAACGTTCCTTCGTGGAAGGGTATGTATCAGGAAGACATGCCCGAGTCTGTAAGGAAACTGAAACAACAGCCAAAGAGTATTCACTGACATCAACAACTTGATTTTATGAAAGCGTCCGGAGTGTTCCGAACGCTTTGCTTTATATACGGCCTGTTTCACTGCCTGTAAGGAATCATAGAAAAAGGGCCTGAGCCCTTTCCGGTTTACTCTTCCTCCGCTGTGATCTTGTCCAGCAGGTCCAGAAGTGTTTTCTTTTCGTCTTCCGTCAGACTGCGGAAGATGTTTTCAGCATATGCAGCCCGTTCATCCATGACTTCCCAGGCGCGCGCTTTGCCTTTCTCCGTCAATGTGATGAGCGTTGCCCGCTTGTCTGCCGGATCGACCGTACGTTCGATGTAGCGGTCTGCCTCCAGCTTGTCGATGAGCTCGGACATGGAGGACGGATTGACGCCTCTCCTCTCTGCCAGCTCTTTCTGATGGATGCCCTGTTCTCCGGCATCCAGGATCTCGGCGAGAATACGCTCTCTCGGGAAGCGGTGCGGATGGTGCTTATGGGGTTCCCCCTCCGGGTGTCCCTTCATCGGGAATCCCTCCGGCATGGGCGGTCTGTGCATTCCGTGCATATGACGCATTCCCATCGGACGCCGCATCGTCTTCTTCTGCAGCAGACGTATTTTCTCCAGCAACTGTTCATTCAATGTCTTTTCCATTGTTGTGTCTCCTTTCTTTTGCTTCGGTACCGAACTAAATATAACATACATATTCGTTGTGTCAATATATTTCGGTACCGAATTATTAAAAATCATGTTACGGTGCTGCATACTGCTAAAATAGAGGCAGGAGGTATCATCATGAAAAAGTTAGTTACGTATTTCAGTGCAGAAGGAACGACCGCAAAAGTCGCCAAGGACCTTGCAGATGCCATCGGTGCGGATCTCTATGAAATCAAGCCGGAAGTACCCTATACCAAGGCGGATCTCAACTGGATGGACAAACAGTCCCGGAGCACGCTCGAAATGAACGACCCTGCTTCGAGACCGGCACTGGCAGATCACGAAGCCGATGTAGAGGCATATGATACCGTATTCATCGGTTTCCCGATCTGGTGGTATGTCGCACCGACGATCATCAATACATTCCTGGAAGCCTATGATTTCGGCGGAAAGAAGATCGCTTTGTTTGCGACGTCCGGCGGAAGCGGAATGGGAAAGACGGCAGAAGTGCTGAAGAAGAGCCTGCCGGATACAGCCGTCATCGTAGACGCAAAGATGCTCAACGGACATCCGGGCAAAGATGCCCTGAAAGCCTGGGCAGAGCAGTTCTGAATCAACCGGGCAGGTACGGCAGGTTTCCCGGGAAATACTGCGTGAAAGACAGTGAAAACATACTGTCTTTTTTTGATGAAAATTCCAAGAAATCCGGGGATCATCGGTATGTATGTGCCTGTGGTTGCTACAATAGAATCAGTTACCAGAGAACGGAGGTATGGAGATGATTCAGAGATTCAACGGACAGGGCGGACCTGTCGCGCCGGAAATGCCGTTTTCTTCCGTCGTGATCCATGACGGTACGATGTACGTGTCCGGTACCGGCGGCTATGATCCGGCAACCGGTACTCTGCCGGATACTTTCCTCGGACAGGCGGAACAGGTGCTGAAGAACCTGACCACAGCCATTGAAAGCGCCGGAGGGGATATGAACAACGTCCTCAAGTGCACCTGTTTCGTAACCAACATGAGCTACTACAAAGCCTTCAACGAACTCTTCCACGAGTATCTTCCCTGTCAGCCGGCAAGAAGCTGTATTGAAGTCGTATCTCTTCCGGCGGGCATGTCGATTGAAATTGAAGCGATCGTCGCAATGAACTGAAAGGAGAACACCGATGACAAACAAACCCTCCTTTTCCTGTGATTATATGGAAGGTGCCCTTCCGGAGATCCTGGAAGCTCTGCTGAAAACGAATATGGAACAGTCTCCCGGATACGGTACGGACAGCTATACCGCGTCCGCAAAGACAAAGATCAGGGAAGCCTGCGGGACACCGGATGCGGATGTCTTCTTCCTGGTCGGCGGCACACAGACGAATGCTACGGTGATCCGGGCGATACTGAAGACATATGAAGGTGTGATCGCGGCAGAAACCGGGCACATCAGCGTTCATGAAGCCGGTGCAATCGAAGCCGGCGGTCACAAGGTCCTGACGATTCCGCACTATGACGGAAAGATCTCAGCCAGGGATCTGGAAGACTACCTCAGGAACAACCTTGCGGACGGAAACCGGGACCATATGGTCATTCCGGGCATGGTCTACATTTCCCAGCCGACGGAGTACGGGACACTGTATTCCCGGGCGGAACTGGAGCAGATCAGCGCGCTGTGCCGTGAGTACAAGCTGCCGCTGTATGTGGACGGTGCGCGTCTTGCCTATGCCCTGGCCTGCAAGGAGAACGACGTGACACTGAAGGATCTCGGCAGACTGTGTGATGCGTTCTACATCGGCGGAACCAAGTGCGGTGCATTGTTCGGTGAAGCTGTTGTCATTCCGCAGCACGGACTGATTCCCCATTTCTTCACAACGATCAAGCAGGGCGGTGCGCTTCTGGCCAAGGGACGCATTGCCGGTATCCAGTACGATGTTCTGTTCACGGATGATCTGTACCTGAAGGCAGGCAAGGCCGGCATTGATGCGGCAGACCGGATCCGGGCAGTCCTGGAGGAAGAAGGGTATGAACTGAAGTTCGGTTCTCCCACCAACCAGCTCTTCGTAGCGCTGGATGATGCGGAACGGGAACGTCTGTCGGATGAAGTCGGACTCGGATTCTGGGAGAATCTCCCTGACGGAAGGACGATCATGCGTATTGCGACCAGCTGGGCGACCACGGATGCGAATGTGGACAGACTGATCGAAGTTCTGAGAAAACACTAGAATAATCACGATGAACTCTGCGGATCAGCCGGGGAGTTCATCTTTTTCTTTGACGGCTTATGAAAAAAAGTTTCCGGCTTACCGGCAGATAAAGATAAAAACAGGGATTCTTCCTGTATTTTATTGAAATTGTTCTCTGCCAATCCGCTACAATGAAATCATGAAATACAGAGACGCAGCAAGATTCACCGGAATGACAGGGAGCGGATCTTTCGCTGCGTCTTTTACGACATCCACCCCGAAAGGGGTACGGGCAAAGATACCGGCATAAGCCGAAGACATACAATTCATAGAAATACAGAAATCATTTTTTGATATGAAAGGGAGAATTTGATCATGAACGAACGCCAGAAACAATTGATCGCAAACGCAGAAAAGAACAGAGACCTCATGTATGACGCAGAAGCGTTTATCTGGAAGCACCCGCAGACAGGATTCACGGAGTGGGAAGCGCACAATTACCTCGTACCGAAGTATGAAGTGCTCGGCTACAAGGTCAACCTGGCCGGAAAGATTCCCGGATTCGGTGATATCCCGGGATTCTGGATCGATATCGATACGGGGAGGGAAGGACCGACACTGGCGGTCTTCGGTGAACTGGATGCGCTGGATATCGCCAACCATCCGGAATCGGTCAACGGCATGACGCATTGCTGCGGACACCATGCACAGTCGGCAGTACTGCTGGGACTGGCAGCGGCTCTGAAGGAACCGGGTGCGCTGGACGGTCTCTGCGGAAAGATCCGTCTGATCGGTGTACCGGCAGAGGAAATGATCCAGCTGGCCTTCCGTGAAGATCTGCGCAAGAAGGGTGTCATCAGTTATATGGGCGGCAAGGTTGAATTCATGCACAGAGGCATTCTGGACGGTGTGGATATCGCTATGATGGTACATGGCACGGCAGCGGGTGAAGGAGAGCCGTATGACTTCTCCTGCGGGCTGGGCAATAACGGCTGTATGGCCAAAACGATCCGCTACAAAGGAAAGAGCGCACATGCCGGCGGTGCACCGCATATGGGCATCAACGCAGAATACGCTGCTATGCTCGGTCTGCAGGCGGTGAACAACCTGCGTGAGACATTCCAGGAGAAGGATTACATCCGCTTCCATCCGATCATGATGGGTGTCAACTGCGCAGTCAATATTATCCCGGATGAAATGAAGATCGAAAGCTATGTCCGCGGCAAGACAAACGAAGCAATCAAACGTGAAAACAACAAGGTCAACCGCGCGCTGGCAGGTGCAGCCCTGGCAATGGGCGCCGGTGTTGAGCTGACGGATCGCCCGGGCTATTCCCCTGAGGTTCATGACTATGACTTCATGAAGCTGGTAGAGAAGTGCTGCTGCGATCTCGTCGGCGAAGACAGAGTGAAGTTCGACTATACAGAGTGGAGTACAGGTTCTTCCGATTTCGGTGATATTACCTGCGTCATGCCGGGTGTTCAGTTCAATGCGGCAGGTATTACAGGCACACTGCACGGAATCGACTTCAAGGTCGTCGACCGTGAGCGTCTGCTGACAAAGAACGCGGAAGCACAGCTGTTTGTCATTGATGCACTGCTCGGAGACGGTGCGGAGAACGCGAAGCGGATCATTGCGAACTACAAGCCGACATACAATTCCATCAAGGAATACTTCGACGACATCAACAGCTTCATCCTGGACAAGGATGCGGTCGTATACGACGAGAACGGCAACGCAACGATCGACTTCAAGAACTGATGGCGGTAACGATCAGGACAGCGGAGGTATGTGATGCGGCAGTGATCGCCCATATCCAGGCAGTATCGTGGAAGAACGGATTTGCCGGGATCCTGGAAGGTGAAGCGCTGGATCTGGATGAAACACGGCTGAAAACGATGTGGGAACGTGTGCTGCAGAACAATGATCGTACGGTATTGCTGGAGATCGATGGGCAGCCGCACTGCATGGCATCCTGGGATCAGAGCCGGGAGGAGTGGTATGACGGTGCAGAACTCATCTGCATCCACAGTCTGCCGGATCACTGGCAGGAAGGCTTCGGATCCATGGTCATGGAACGCGTGCTGAAAGACGCCAGGGAAGCTGGGTATGCGAAGATCATGCTGTGGGTGTTTGAAGAAAACACCCGCGCACGCCGTTTCTATGAGAAGCACGGATTCCGTCTGACAGACCATACCAAGACACAGCGTGGTCCTGTGGAAGTCATGTACGAAAGAGAACTGTAGAAATGAGCAGGGTTCCGGAAGGAATCCTGCTTTACTGTGCACATATGATTGACCGCGCAGTCAAAAGCGGTTTTGACGCTTATCTGCGGGCAGATTCCGTACAAACGGCACAAAAACAGCCGGTTCATATAGTTGACTGTACGGTCAATCAATGATAATCTATGCAAAAGGGTTGGTTGACTGCACAGTCAACAGCAGCGTAGACACGATGGCATATGAATATTTTGAAAAACTTCCGGCAGAAAGGCAGGAGCTGATCCTGTCTGCAGGCATCAGGGCATTCTCCCGGAATGCCTACAACGACATCAGTACCGAAAGCATTACCAGGGCATGCGGAATCTCCAAAGGTCTTCTGTTTCACTATTTCGGGTCCAAGAAAAACTATTATCTCTACTGTCTGGAACAGTCCATGCTCCGACTGATCGGCGGGAAGGAAACGCTCTCAGGAGACAGCTTCCACGAAATCATCTTTGGAAGTATGAACCAGAAGATCGAACAGTGCCTGCAGTACAAGGATGAAATGCACATGGTGAACATGGCGTCCCGTGATGTGTCCGCTGATGTTGCGGAAGGCAAGGCGGAGATCCTCGGCCGCTACCGCACCATCATTCAGCTGAGATCTGCCCAGATCATCCAGAAAGCGATTGCAAAGCTGGAACTCAAGGATAATGTGAACAAGCAGATCCTGGCCGAGGGTATCCAGATCTATACCAATGCGCTGATCAACAGATATCTGCTGCAGTACCAGCAGACGCCGGATCTCTTCTTTGAGAGAAGCGAGCGGATCAAAGCGGAGCTGAAGGATTATCTCGAACTGATGCTCAAGGGCATATGCAGGTAAACAGTATATGAAACGAACAGGCTTGTTCAGGGCGATGAAGCTCTGCAGAGACTATACAAAGATGAATGCTGTGCAGCGGGCACAGCTGCAGGAACAACGTCTCCGGGATCTTGTCGCATTCGCAAAGGAACACAGTCCGTATTACAAAGCACTTTATGCTGAAGTACCCGTAGACTTTAAACCGGCGGATCTGCCGCCCGTGAATAAATCAACACTCATGGAACACTGGGATGACTGGGTGTGCGACTGGGATCTGACACTGGCGGAAGTCCGTACGTTCATGGAGGACAAGGACAATATCGGCAGGCGGCTGAAGAACGAATACCTTGTGTTCACCACATCCGGATCCACCGGAAATCCGCTGGTTACCGTTGTCGACCGCAGTGCGAACAATATTATGGGCGCGATCAGCGCTGTACGTGCGTTTGCCCGAAGGGAAGACCTGATCCGGTTTATGAAACGCGGAGGAAAGAGTATCGGCGTCTTTGCGGATGAAGGATTCTATCTCGGCAACAGCAGTATCCGTTCCCGTCTTCTTGCCATGCCGTGGAAGAAACGGCAGATGGCAGTCTCCAGTGCGCTGTATCCAATTGAGCGGATCGTAGAACAGCTGAACGCGTTTCAGCCGGCAATGCTGGGAGGATATCCCTCGAATCTGGAACTGCTGATCGAAGAGGCTGAAGCAGGCAGACTGCATATCTCGCCGGTCATCATCATGACCGGCGGGGAATATCTGTCCGAGCAGCTGCGGAACCGTCTGTCAGAAACATTTCACTGTTATGTACAGACATCGTATTCCTGTACGGAAGGCGGTACGGTTGCCTGTGAATGTCCGGAACATCATTTTCACATCAACGACGACTGGCTGATCGTTGAACCGGTGGATGCGGACGGCAATCCGGTGCCGGACGGTGTACAGTCCGAAAAGATTCTCCTGACGAATCTGTACAACTACACGCAGCCGTATATCCGCTATGAAGTGACAGACAGGGTGATCATGCACCATGAACCTTGTGCCTGCGGAAATCCTTCTCCCTGGGTCGAACTGGAGGGCAGGACGGATGATGTTGCGGTATTCACGGAAAATGGGAATACGGTACGGATCGCACCGCTGTCCATGTACGCAGTGCTGAAGGAGGTTCCTGAACTGCGCCGCTTTCAGGTGCTGGTCTATCCGGAGAACCGGGTCATGATAAGGATCGAACCGATGGACGGAGCAGAAAAACAGACGGTATTTCCTGCTGCAAAGTCCCGTCTGGAACAGTATCTGGCCTCCCAGGGCATCCATCACGCAACCATTGAACTCTCGGATGAACCTCCTCGGCAGGATCCCTCCAGCGGGAAATACAAACATATCGTGAATATGCAGGATCTCTGAAGGGATCCTGCTTTCATAACGGAAAGAATCTGTGTATATTAATATAGAGATAATATCGGAAAATCAGGGTTTTTATGACGGAAGAAAGAATACAGCCGCATACAGAAGAAATGCGGAAAAAAGCGAACAGATACTTCTTCTCGAAGGTGATTTTCAATGTGGTTCTGATCGTGCTCGGAGCGCTGCTGATCGGTGTTCTGCTGCGGAATATGCAGACAAGGGCATCCTATCAGCGGCAGAAGGAGAACAGTCAGCTGGCCCTGTCGGAAGCCCTGACAACAATGGACCGGAACGAACAGAGCGCACAGGAACTGGAAGGGATCTTCCACAAAGGAAACCAGCAGATCCTGGATGATATTGAAACAGTACTGTCCGGCGGACTGTCGCAGGCCATGATGGAGTCTGACAACAGCATACGTTCTGACATTCTGAAAGATCTGGCAGGGCGCGGAGAGATCAGTTACCTGTACATCATGTCCAGGGACGGTCTGGTCATGAGCAGTCCGTATGCGGATATGTTCATGGTCAACCCTGCTGTGCGGGGTATCCTGACACAGGAGAATATCAATGACATCCTGAAGTATACCGGGAACGCAGACGGTACGGTAACACCGGTACAGGTGAAGAACCGGTTCGGTACCTTCTACTTCTATTCCAAGCCGTATCAGTTCCTGGGCAATGAATATGCGCTGGTGATCGGCATCAATTCCGATGTACTGGATGAGCAGACGGCTGTGCTGAGGGATACAGCTGCGGTACTGAGCAGAACAGCGGTCATCAATGACGGATTCCTGTTCGCGGTAAACAAGGCGGACAACCTTTTCCTGTACTTCAACAACGGAGAGGATATGCTGACGGGACAGAACGCGCTGACCTGCGGTCTTTCGGAGAATGCCCTGGCAGATGGTTATTACGGTGTTGAAACGATTCAGGGTCAGGAATACTACTGTGTATCCAGGGTCTTCGGTGATCAGGCGGTCATCTGCGCAACAGCCAGAACGGACAGGATCGTGGAAGATGATCAGTATGTCCTTTTCTGGACGATCACGGGCTTCCACATCGTCATGCTGATGTGCCTGATCTACGCCGTCATCGTACGCAATGACTTCGTACGTCATGCCGTAGAGACCGAACGGCTCACTCTGCGTGAACAATCCGAAAACCCGGTCTACTTTGACAAATCCATTTTCAAGAAGGTATTCCCGCTGATGCTGACAGGTGTCATGGTCATGTACGGGATCTCCTTCTATACCCAGACACTGCTGGAAGTCACGCAGGGTGTGGAGAAGTCCGCGGCTGCTCTGCAGGAAGTTACCGGCAGATATGAAGAAAGCATGGAGAACCGGGAAGCAATCAGCACCTACAACGATGAGCACTTCCTGTCCACAGCGAGACTGCTGGCGTTTGTCGTAGAAGAAGATCCGGCGATCCTGAACGAAGAAACAGACCGCTACTACAGCAGATACGATGAACTCGGCAACAAGATCTTCCTGACGGATGATGAGGGAAACCGTCTGCGTTCGGTTTCGCAGTCTGCCCGGCTGCAGAAGCTCTGTGATGCCAACAATATCGATGCGATCTACATCTACGATGAAGACGGACATACCATTGCGACCAATACAGCGAACTGGTACTTTACGTTAAGCCGTGAGGAAGGCGATCAGTCCTATCCGTTCCTGCAGGTTCTGGACGGCAGAACGGATGATTATGTACAGACACGTCAGACAAGTGAGCTGGGTGAAGATTCCCAGTTCATCGGTACGGCACTGCGTTACTATACGATGCTGGATGAGAACGGTGATACGGTCTATGTATCGCGTTCGGCATACGAGAGATCGGCGGCGGAGAACGGCGTCAGCGACAATACAACAGCTGACGGCATTACGGAGCACCGGTCACTGATCCAGATTGAAATGAATGTCGGTCTTTCCGATCGTCTGCTGGAACCGACCGATGCGGCAAGGGTGCTGACGACCAGCATGCTGGACGGCGGTGCTATCGTCATGTTCGACGCAAGCGAGGACCATAGCTGCCTGTATTCACCGATCGAAGCGAGCATCGGTGTACCCGCTGCGGATCTCGGCATTTCAGACAATGCGTTCTCCGGCCTGGATTACTACGGATTCACCCGGGTCAACGGTGTGACCTACTTCCAGTATTTCCGGTACCTGAGCGGGTACTTTATCGCGACAGCGATTCCCAAATCGTCAATGTACAAAGCACGTGTCCCGATCGCCCTGACCACCTCGGTTGTCTGCTTTATCCTGATCCTGATCCTGTCCCTGACGGTCACCCTGACAAACAAGGAAGAGGAAAGGCTGTATCAGGCAGTCAGTGAAGAAGAAGCGGAACGAGGACTGAACGCGTCCATCTTCAGCATCATTCTTCCGTCCGGACGCAGAACATCCACGACCAATGCGGCTGCCCGCTGGGACAACCGCTACATCTCCTGGAATGAAAAGAGTCCGGAACAGAAACTGGTCGATATGATCAAGGTCGTTGTCCTTGCCATGATGATCTATGTCATGCTGGCGGTATTCGGCGCCTTTACGATGTTCAGCGAAGATTCGGTCATCCGCTATATCATCAGCGGGTCCTGGGATCGTGGATGGAACGTCTTCGCCATGAGTGCCTGCGCGATCGTACTGATGGCGACAGTCATTCTGGTCAGCATATTCCGGATTCCGGTACGGATCATTACTTCCCTGCTCGGTACAAGAAGCGAAACGCTCGGTCATCTGCTGCTGTCCATTCTGAAGTACGGCGGTACGATCGGCGCGCTGTTCTACTGTCTGTACCTGTTCGGCCTGGATGCCGGCGGACTGCTGGCCAGTGTCGGTATTCTGTCGCTGGTCATCGGTCTTGGCGCCCAGAGTCTGATCCAGGATATCATTGCCGGTATCTTCATCGTATTTGAAGGGGAATTCCGCGTCGGTGATATCGTTACGATCAAGGACTTCCGCGGTACCGTACTGGATATCGGTCTGCGTACGACCAAGATCATGCGCAACGACGGCAATATCAAGATCTACAACAACAGTGAGATTTCCGGCGTCCTGAACATGACGAAGGAGACGTCGGTCGCATCCACGACGATCAGTATCGAATACGGCCAGGATATCGACTATGTCGAAGCCGTACTGGCACGTGAACTGCCGAAACTGAAGGAGAAGAACGACAAGATCGTGGACGGTCCTACCTATCTCGGAGTCTCCGGACTGGGTGACAGCGGTGTATCGATGACGGTCATCGCGCGCTGCAGCGAGCAGAATGTCCGCGGCATGAACCGCTTCCTGAACAAGGAAGTGCTGCAGATCTTCTACCGCAACGGCATCAACGTCCCGTTCCCGAACGTTACGGTGTCCCAGCTCGAGATGACCGGAAGAAAGACTATGGCGGACTTCACGGAAGAACAGGAGGAAAAGAAATGATCAAGCGTCTCGGCATCATTGCGCTGTTCAGCTGTACAGTGCTGGCGGCATGTTCTTCCGGAAGCCCGAAGGAAGAAGAGATACCGGTATCCGTACCGGAAACGACCGTGGTCAGACAGGCACTATGGTCCAACGGACATATCTTTACATCCATTGCGCAGGAACAGGGCTATTTCGCGGATGAAGGCATCACCGTGGAATTCGTTCCGGTGACGAGCGATGCGGAAGTGTTCCAGTTTCTGCAGGAAGGGAAGATCGATGTTGCGGCGAATTCGGGTACAAACCTGCCGCTGCAGTATATCTCTGAGGGTCTGGATCTGACGATCTTCGGCGGATATATGCTTACCGGGTGCATGCCGGTGTTCGGAAGAGCGGACGCGGAATGGAACGGTATCCAGGATCTTGTAGGAAAGACGATGGCGTGTGAACCGAATCTGTTTGCGATTACAGGACCGCTGCTGGATCTCGGCTATGACCCCCTGAATGAGATCACCTGGTACAATCCCGAGAATCAGGAAGACCGTGTACGGGCGGTAGAAAGCGGAGAAGCGGACTACGGACTGGTCGGTACATCACTGAACTACGAGATCAATACCAATCCGAATCTGAAGGTTCTGACGTATGCCAGCGACATTCTTCCGGACTATTCGTGCTGCCGGGCGGAAGCCATGACTTCCTGGGTCAATGAGAATCCCAATACAGTCAAAGCTCTGCTGAAAGGCTGGATCCGGGCAATGGCCTACTACGATTCCCATCATGAGGAGACGGTAGCGCTGACGGCGGATCTGCTGCAGCAGGACGAGGAATACGTCAGAGCGTATCTGGACAATCCTCGCTGTGATCTCAATGTGGATCCGATGAAGAGCGCAGTGGAGCGTGCCTGGGACTACATGGAGCGTCTGGGTCTGCTGGACAAGGAAGCGGAACAGATCGACATTGATGACCATATCAACGTTGACCTGTACAAGCTCGCTCTGGATGAATGCCAGGCCCAGTACGGAGAAGAGAATCCGAAATTCTACGAACGCATGCAGGCACAGTATGCCAGAAACAATCAATGATCCTGACAGCAGGATGAGTTAAGGAGAAAACAGAGATGAATCTTACAGTATTGATTCTTGGAGTACTGGCAATCTACATGATCATCAAGGTACGGTCACTGTCGAGCCGCAACAAGCAGATCGGGGAAGTCATGGAACTGATGGATCATCTGGACGACGCGGAGACATTCTACCGGCTTGCGGATGAGAAGACGGCGTCGGAGAATGCGGAATTCCGCAACAAGGTACGCTGCATCAAGATGTTCGGCGATGCGTATTTCTCGGAAAGCGACCGCTTCCGGGAAGATCTGGAAGCCCTGGAGCCTGCAGCGCTGTATCTGCGGAACGGAAAGACGGATATTCTGAACGATGAAGACAGTTTCTTCTATCTGTTTCTGGCGATCCCGAACAAGCTGTATCATACGGGAAACGCGGCACTCATTGCGCCGCTGTATCAGAAACTGGATGAACATGCGGAAGTGCTGGATACACTGCTGATATCCAGGCTGGGTCACGAGGCTGCGAAGTTCTACCGGAAGGAAGAGGATGGCGGAAAGGCTTTCTTTGAACAGTTCCTGGACGGAGATTATGCCGGGTACCGGTACAATCCGCAGCTGATCGGCATCTACAAGAATATCGCCATGGCCTTCCTGGCAAAGCTGGCGCAGGATGCAGGTGAAGGGATTCCGGAGGAATATCTGGAGGAACTGCGTACATTTGCGGCCGGCAAGCTTGGAAGCCGCTGGATAGATGAACTGGGGATCACGATTCCCTCAGTTGAGCCGGAAACAGTTCAGGAAGACGACGAAGAACAATCATCAGGATCCTGAAGATCCTGATTTTCTGTACGGGGTGGCAGCGGGAATGAAGAAAAGTTTTCACAAGAGTAATGTAGAGGAGATGCTGGCGTTTATCGCTGACAATGTCCGGAAACACAAACTGAAGAGCAAGGAAGAAAACAGAGCGCTTCTTATGGCAGAGGAAACGCTGGTCGGCATGCTGGAGCACACAACCGGGGATGAAGTCACCATCGGTGTGAGCTATTTCGGCGGAACGCTGAAGATACGCATGAGTGCCAAGGGGGACAGTTTTGATCCGATGTCGGATCCGAACGATGACCAGATGCACGCAGCGCTGATGAAATCCTTCGCTTCGGATATCCATATCAAGAGTTCCAAAGGAATCAACACCATTATCATTACAGCGTTCAAATCCCGTTATCTTCTGCTGTACAAACTGGTCTTTGCCGGTATTCTGAGCGCTGCACTGTCCGGGATGCTCATAGCCGTCAGTTCTCCGCAGGTCTGTCAATGGGTATCGGAACAGATCATGACAACGGGAAAGACGCTGTTCATGAACTGCTTGAATATGCTGATTCCACCACTGGTGTTCTTCTCCATTGCCAGTGCTATTGTGGGCTTTGGTGATACCTCCCAGCTGGGACGGATCGGCGGAAAGACCATGGGTCTGTACGCGTTCACGACAGTCTGCGCAACGATGATCGGTTTCCTGCTGGTGGAACTGATCAAGCCGTACCGGTTCGGAAACCTGAATCTGCAGGCGATCGATTCCGCGCAGTCCGGGTTCAGCATGTCCTTTACGGAATCTCTCATCAATGTGATTCCGGACAATATCGTAGCGCCGTTCCTCAATGCGGATACGGTGCAGATCATCTTCCTGGCGGTCGCTGTCGGTCTGGGTGTCACCGCTGTCGGAACGAAGGGAAAAGCCTTCCAGGACTTCATCAATGCCGGCAACGAAGTGTTCCTCAGAATGACCAATGCCCTGGTGGGCTTTATGCCGTTTCTTGTCTTCTGCATCATCGGTGAAGTGCTGCTTGGAGGAAGTGCCGGAGGAAGCGGAATGGGTCTTCCGATCATTCTCGGTATCGGTGTCTATGTACTGGCTATTGTGGTGATGATCGTGTTCTACCATTTGATGCTGTGGGTACTGGGCAGGCTCAGACCGCTTGTCTTCACCCGGAAATACCTGCCGTACATGCTGCAGGTGGTCGGCATCGGTTCCTCCAGTGCAGCCATTCCGCTCAACATGAAGGTGTGTGAAGAACTGGGTATTGATAAGAAGGTATACTCTCTTTCGATACCTCTCGGTGCGACAGTGAACATGGACGGTACCACGATCTACATGTCCGTGTTCGGTCTTCTCCTGGCAAGGCTCTACGGTCTGCCGATCAATCTGTCCGTATACTTCACCCTGACATTCGCGATCCTTCTGCTTTCTGCAGGTGCGCCGCCGGTCATGGGTTCCTCCATCATCTGCCTGACCGCATTGCTGAGAACACTGGGTCTTCCGGTGGAGGAAGCAGTCTCCATGGTGCTGGGTGTCGAGGTCATTGCCGGACTGCTGCGGACAGCGAACAATGCGGTCTGTGATATGGTCGGTTCCCTGATCGTCGCCAACCAGGAAGGACTGCTGGACAAGGATAGATACTATTCAGCGGTACAGGGCTGATAGAAAAAGACGGATCACTGTGATCCGTCTTTTAAGTATGTATGTCAGTCAGCGGTTCCGTATACCTTCCACTCACCGATGACATCCTTGCGGAAACGGTCGCGGATGGAGTGGAAATCGTCGGTCTTCGCGGTAATGCACATCAGCTTGGCAAGGATCGTTTCCGAGGTCATCGGGCCTGCCGCAATCGCACCGGCTTCCGCTGCACTTACACCGACGCTGTAGATGTCGAGATCTGCGCCTTCATAGGTGCACTGGGTGGTGATGATGGTGAGGATGCCCTTGTCCGTGAGTGCTTTGACCGCCGGGACAAGATCACGTCCTTCGTTGGGGATGCCGCCGATGCCGAATCCTTCAATGATGATGGCCTTGTAGCCCAGATCTCCGAGGGCTTTGAGACGTGCGGGTTCGAATCCCGGTGTGATCTTCAGCAGGAAGACATCATTGCAGAGATCAAGCTGTACCTGCAGCGGTTCCGTCGGTTTTTCCGGGATCATGGCCTCATTGATCTGCAGGACGTTGTCCACGTAGGTACCGACCAGCGGAGCGTTGATGGATTCAAACGCATGGAAGGTCGTGGAGCGTGTCTTTTCGGCGTGGATGCCCTTGATGACATCGTAGTCAAAGACGATATACACACCACAGAGACGGTCATCCAGCGCAGTCAGGAAGGCGTGCAGGATGTTGCGCTTGGCATCGGTATCCGGGGCGCTGATGGGCAGCTGTGAGCCGGTGAGGACAACCGGGAACGGCAGGTTCTTCAGCATGAAGCTCAGGGCGGATGCTGTATAGGCCATCGTATCGGTACCGTGTGTGATGACAACGCCGTCAAATCCGTCGGAGTGCTCCTTGATGGCCTGGGCCAGGGTCGTCCAGCCTTCCGGCTGCATGTTCGAGCTGTCAATGCTCATGACTTCATAGCAGCTGATCTCACACAGTCCCTGAAGTTCCGGGATCATGGCAGCCATTGCGGCACCGCTCTCTGTCGGTGTCAGTCCGTGTCCGCTGTCCGTACTGGCGATGGTACCGCCTGTCGATAACATCAGTATCTTTTTCATGATGGTATATGCTCCTTGTCTGTTGATTTCAGTTTAGCATAGTTTGAAGAACAGGCGATGGGTTGTGTTGTAGAATAATGCTGTATGAAACAGGAAAAAACAAGGAAAACCAGAATGGTTCTTTCAGCGTTGATCTTCGTGCTGGTCCTCTATGCCTGGCTCTCAATGATGTTGAGCGGTGAAGGTACATTGTCAGAAAAAGGACTCGGGAGTCTGAAGTACTTTACGGTGGACTCCAATCTGCTTATGGGTGCGGCTGCGCTGAATCTGGTACGGGAAGATCTGGCGGTACTGCGGGGGACCAAGAACAAGGTGTCCGCTGCTGCCGTACGGCTGTACTATGCCGGGGCTGTGTCGGTTGCCCTGACATTCCTCGTCACGGTATTGTTCCTGTCGAGGATCTTCGGTCTCTGGGTGCTGTATGTCGGTGCGAACTTCTGGATGCATCTGGTGGTGCCGGTCCTCGGTGTCTGTGTGTTCTGCATCTTTGTGCGGGAATACAGGCTGAACATGAAAGATACCCTGGTGTCATTGATACCGCTGGGTATCTATGCGGTCTACTACGTCGGAATGATCCTGAAATACGGTCTGGAGGATCCGCGGACGGACTGGTACTATTTCTGCTTTACAGGCATCCGTACACTACCCATCGTCCTGATCGTCATTTTCCTTGTGATTCTGGGTACATCGTTGTTGATGAGAAAGGCGGTCAACCGGACATGAAGGATGATCTGAGACGGAAAGCAGGGAAGGATTTCCTGCAGATCCGGAGCTATGTGAATGAAGACGGCAGTGAACTGCCGGTACTGAAGTTTGAAACACTGGAACAGTATTCCTTTCTGGAACATTGTTATTCCCTGCGGGACGGCGGGGTGTCGGAGGGAATCTACGCTTCGATGAATCTGTCCTATGCCCGGCAGGATGATCCGGAGAATGTACGGCGGAACTATGAGCGGATTGCCGGAATCTTCGGCAGACATGCGGAGGATGTCGTTGTTACGCGGCATGAACACGGTACGCATGTGATCCGGGTAGATCATGCGGGTGAGCCGGAACCGGCTGAAATGCGCTATGACGGCATTGTGACCAATGTGCCGGGTGTTGTGCTGTGCGCGCTGGCTGCGGACTGTATGACGGTGATTTTTGCGGATCCGGTGCAGAAGGCGGTCGGTGTCTGTCATTCCGGCTGGAAGGGAACACTGGGGCGTATTTCCCGGGAAGTTGTACAGACCATGACCCGGGAATACGGAACGGATCCGAAGGATGTGATCTGCGGGATCGGTCCGTCGATCTGCGGAGACTGCTACGAGATCAATGACGAGATTGCCGGAAAATTCCTGGAGGGATTCCCCGGTCATGGGGCAGAGATCCTCGTGGACAAGCACAACGGTCATCAGATGCTGGATCTGCACAAGTGCTGTGAGATCACGCTGAAGGAGTGCGGTGTCCGTACCGTGCTTGTCACCGATGTCTGTACGATGGAGAATCCGGAACATCTCTTTTCCCACCGGGTCATGGGCAATGCCCACGGGAATATCGGAGCATTCATCGGTATCAAGGAGGAAGTATGACAAAAGTCAGTATCATAGTGCCGGTATACAATGCGGCAGAGCGTCTGGAACGCTGTATCCAGAGTGTACTGGGACAGGAATATCAGGATCTGGAACTGATTGCTGTGGATGACGGCAGTACGGATGATTCTGCGGAACTGCTGGATGAATATGCCACAAAGGATCCTCGTCTGAAAGT
>JAFWJP010000194.1 GCA_017514645.1 Solobacterium sp.
CTGATCCAGGTTGCCATGATCTCCATGGATAACCGGAATGGTGCGATTGTCGCAATCGGCGGCGGCCGCAACTATGACGGTGCCCGTCTTCTGAACCGTGCCACGATGAACTACAAACAGCCGGGTTCCAGCGTCAAGCCCCTGCTCTCCTATGCCCTTGCATTTGAGTATCTGGGCTACTCGCTGGATGAAGTCCTGCTGGATAAGCCAATTACCTATCCGATGGAAAGCATGGTCCTGGTCAATGCCAGCGGCAACTATGCCGGCGATGTCACGATCAAGGATGCGGTCGGCAACTCCCTCAACATTCCGGCGATCCTGACACTGGAACGTGTCGTGAACAAGATCGGTCCGGAAAAAGTGGTTGAATATCTGCAGTCGATCGGCTTCTCAAGAGTCAAGCAGGAAAATTTCCATCTCTCCTATGCGATCGGCGGAACTACGTTTGAAACAACCTGTAAGGAACTGGCTGGCGCTCACGCAATGCTCATCAACAAGGGCATCTACAACCAGCCGCATACGATTGAAAAAGTCGTAATGTCTTCCGATGGTTCGGAATACTATTCCGCGAATCAGAATGTCCGTGCCCTTTCCTCCGGAAGTGCCTACCTCGCAACGGAACTGGAAGCCAACAACGTAACCGGTTCGTACTTCAACTACATGCAGGTACTGGCAAGAAGCTATCCGGTCTATGCGAAGACCGGTACTACCGACTGGGGTTCTGACGGTGTGCAGTATGGCATTCCCCGCGGCCAGATGAAAGACAAATGGATGGTCGCAAGCACCTCGCAGTACACCAACTGTGTATGGGTTGGTTACGACAAGGCAGAAAAAGGAAAAGAAACGTATTATACCTCTTACAAGAGTTCGCTGAACATTCCGGGCAACATCAACCGTCTGCTTCTGAACAAAGAAGAAGAGATCTGGGGTGTTCCGGAAGCGATTCCGGCACCGGATGATGTTCAGTCGGTCACTTATATCTACGGCACCTTCCCGCATGTCCGTGCAGAATTCGCCATGGACGGCGGCGGAACCGTTACTTCTCTGGTGTCCAGTGCTGGTCTGGAATCCATGCCAATGGTCAGTGTGGATGAATACCTCCAGTATGCCGCATCCGAATCGGAATACCTTGGTCTGGGCGGCATCAGTGCCCGCTTCGATCAGATGGGTATCCTGACGGTATCCTGGGGCGGTGCCAACGGCATCTGTTCCGGCTCGGAACGGAACATCAGTCTCCACGACGCCTACAATGACATCGACCAGTGGGGTGCCTGCCTTGCGGATCTCTCCTGGCTCGTCGGAGGCGGTGAATACTGGGGCACGGTCTATGTCGATGACAATCCGATCGGTGAGATTTCTTCCAACAACGGGTTCTATAAAGGCTATGTCGGAGATCTCTATGGTCAGGTAAAAGTCTGCGGCGGATCATCAACCGCAGACGGCAGCGACAATACTGCATGTACGGTTGCACAGTACTACGAAAACCCGGATGTGAATGGTTATATTGATGAGAACGGCAACTGGGTACAGATCGAAGTACAGCCCGATTACAGCCAGTATGGTTACTGGGATGAAAACGGCAACTGGGTCGGCCAGGGTCACTGGGATGACACCGGTTTCCATCTCGAATAAGAACTTCAGCTCCGCTTCGGCGGAGCTCTTTTTCTGTATCAGAAAAGACGGAGCCCGCTTCGAACTTCCGTCTTGTGTCTGTCTGTTTCAGTCACTGATCTTTCTTCTTGCGATGATCCGGATCGGTGTACCTTCAAAGTCGAAGGCTTCCCGCAGGGAATTCTCAATGAACCGCTGATATGTAAAGTGCATGAGCTTTGGTTCATTGCAGGAAAGCACGAACGTCGGCGGCTGGATGCTGACCTGTGTCGCATAATAGATCCGGAACCGCTTGCCGTTTCTTGCCGGTGCCGGTGTGGTCACCTGCGTATCGGCAATCACTTCATTCAGTACATTGGTGGCAATACGGCGCCTGCTGTTTTCATATACCCGGTCTGCCAGCGGCATCAGGTTGCGCACCCGCTGTCCGTTCTTGGCAGAGATAAACAGAATCGGCGCATAGGAGAGATA
>JAFWJP010000195.1 GCA_017514645.1 Solobacterium sp.
CCTGCCTGACGGGGCTTGCCAACAATATGCTGGTTATCTGCGGTGCCGGACTGTTTGTCTTCCTGGCAAACGGCATCCTGACGGTTCTTACCACGGTATTCCTTTCCGCAACAGTAGATTACGGTGAACTGAAGACCGGAAGACGCGAAGAAAGCGTGATCTTCTCCATGCAGACATTTGTTGTTAAGCTTGCCAGCGGTCTTGCGGTATTCCTGTGCGGTATCGGCCTGGATGTGATCGGTCTGGTAGGGGATGATTCAACGGAAGGTGTCATCGCAGCCCAGAGTGCTTCTACGATCTTTGGTCTGCGGGTACTGATGACAGTACTCCCGATCATCGGTCTGTTTGCGGCATTATTCCTGTTCAAGAAGAAGTTCCTTCTGACCGATGAACAGATTCATTCGATGAACCGCGAGCTTGCGGAACGTCATGAGGCCTGATAATGTACGATCTGTTCTGGACCGTCCTGTATGAAGAGGACGGCGCTGACTGTGAGCTCAGCGGAAGCTATGAACTGCAGCAGGGGGAAAACCATATTCTCTGTCCGCTTCCTGCCTGTACGATCAAGCAGGTCATCGCAGAAATTCATCTTGAAACAGACCGCAATGAAGCAATCTTCATGAACGGCTACCAGACCTGGACCTACTGTCCGGAGTATACGAGAAACTCCCTGATCCGCGGTCTGCACGGGATCGCTCCGGCACTGATCCGCCGATACAAGTTTGACGGCTATGCGGATTATCACTTCGTTGAATATCCAGCCCGTCCGGGGATTGTACATGGCCATTCCTGGTGTTCCTTCCGGAAAGGTTCGAACGTACGGCTCTTTGCCTCTCTGGATGAAGAACCGGGTTATACGATGTTTACCTATCTTGCCCGTCCGCAGTCTCTGGTTATCCAGCGGGACTGTGCCGGAATCGAGTTTGAAGGAACCTATCCGATCTTTGATCTCTATGTAGATGAAGGAACGGAGGAATCCGTTTATGACGGCTGGTTCCGTGCACTTCCGCTGAAACGAATCGAGGCAAAGCCGCTGTATGGCTATTCCAGCTGGTACAACCGGTATCAGGATATTAATGAAGCTGCGATCCGTCAGGATCTTTCCGGCTGTAAGACGATTTTCCAGAACGGAGACCTGTTCCAGATCGATGACGGCTGGGAACCAAAGGTCGGTGACTGGCTGGTGGAAGATAAAACCAAATTCCCGAGCGGAATGAAGGCCATGGTCGATGAGATCCATGCCAGCGGCTTTGAAGCAGGACTCTGGCTTGCGCCGTTTATCGCAGAAACGGAAAGCGAAGTCTTTCAGAAACATCCGGACTGGTTCTACCGTCCCAATGGGGAGATGTTCTGCTGCGGGTGCAACTGGTCAGGCTTCTACTCCCTTGATATCGATAATCCGGAAGTGGAACAGTACCTGAGAGATGTGTTCCACCGGGTCTTTGATGAATGGGGATTTGATCTGGTAAAACTGGATTTCCTGTATGGGGCAGCCCCGTATGGAGATAGTCATGAGACCCGTGCAGCCCGTATGATCCGTGCGATGAAGTTCCTGCGGGAAGTCTGCGGGGACCATCCGATCCTTGGCTGTGGCGTACCGGTCATGCCGGCATTCGGTCTTGTCGAATACTGCCGCGTCAGCTGTGATGTGACACTGGACTGGAATGACAAGTTGCACATGCGCATTATTCACAGAGAACGCCCCTCAACGAAGCAGGCGATTGCCAATACCATTTCGAGAAGACAGCTGAACGGCAGAGCGTATCTCAGTGACCCGGATGTATTCTTCCTGCGGACAGAGAACTGCAGCCTGAATGACAAACAGAAAGATATGCTCGCAACACTTGCGGCACTGCTTGGCGGCGTCTTTCTTACCAGTGATGATCCATCATCCTATACGGATGAAATGAAGGAGAAATACCGGTATTATCGCTCGCTGACGGAGGCAGAGATTCAATGGATCTCGGTCTCTGATAACAGGATCACGGTACGATATATCCTCCATGGGGATCATGAAGCAGTACACTTCGATCTTCGATAACCGAATCTCCCGTAACGATTTCGGGAGATTTTTTCTTTTTTAAGGGGATTTTAAACCAGACGGCTAAGAGTAAATCAGAAGGGAGGAAC
>JAFWJP010000019.1 GCA_017514645.1 Solobacterium sp.
CCTGGGTCTGATGAGCGATCATCTGCTGTCCGGTCAGGGTCTTGTACAGAGTTCAGCGCCTGCCCTCCTGATGGGAGTGTTCGCATTCGGCATACAGCTGTATCTGGACTTTTCCGGTTATTCCGACATGGCGATCGGCCTGGGACAGATATTCGTCTTCCGTATTCCGGAGAACTTCCGGGATCCTTACCTGGCAGAGAACGCCTCCGATTTCTGGAGACGCTGGCATATATCCCTTTCCGGCTGGTTCCGGGACTATGTCTATATTCCTCTGGGCGGAAGCCGCAGGGGACACGTGAGAACGATCATGAACCTGCTGATCGTATGGTTCCTGACGGGATTGTGGCACGGGGCAGACATTCCCTGTGTTCTGTGGGGTCTTCTGTGGGGTGTGTGGATCATTGCGGAGCGCTTTCTCATCCGTCCGGCAGAACGCGGCAGTGTCTTCCGGACGTTCTACCGCTGCCTGACCTTTGTGCTGGCAGTGTTCCTGTTCGTCCTTCTGAAAGTCAACACCTTCAGCGAACTCTGCCTGCTTTGGGGCAGGATCTTCTCTCTCAGCGGCTGGACAGATCTGCAGATGCCGGTCCTGAAGCTCTGGCTGCACGACGAATGGTTCTGGATCCTGATGGCTCTGGCGGTATCCTTCGGCCTGTTCCGCAGGCTTTATGATGCGCTGTACCGCCGGAATGCAGCGTTCGCTGAACTGATCCGGACAGGGATCCTGCTGGGAGGATTTGTACTCTCTGTTTCCTTCATTGCCGGCAGTTCCTACAATCCGTTCCTGTATTTCCAGTTCTAGAAAGGAGAAAGCGATGTTATCCGGTAAAACGATTGAACGCATCAAACTGATCTGTTCCCTTCTGTGCATGACCGCTTTGTCCGTGACCGGAGTCCTGACGGTCGTCAGGAACGACAACCGGATCCTCAAAGAGGATGCTGAAAAGACGGAGACCGCGCTTGCGGACGGGCTTCCTCTGCGCAGTCTGTTTCTGGAGCCTTCACGGGCAGCAGACAGTCTACTGCGGCGGAAATACTTCGGTGAAAGCCGGATCTATCTGAATCCGGACGGGATCTATCTGCAGGGAAGCGTATCCCAGAAGACGGATCCGGCATACGGAAACATCATGGATCTGTATCTTTACTGTGCGGAACATGATCTGAACTTTCTTTATGTGGTTCTTCCGGGAAAACCTTCCTCGGATACGGACCTGACGCAGTACGGGATCTCCTGTGCCCGGAACCAGACTGCGGATGAGATGCTGGAACGACTGCGGAATTCCGGTGTTCCCTGCATGGATGCCAGAGAACTGTTCCGGGATGATTTCTACGATATGTTCTACCGGACGGACTATCACTGGACAGCGGATGCCGGTCTCAGAACGTCAAAGGCACTGCTGGAGAAGCTGAACGGTTCCTTCGGATACCGCTTTGATACAGATCTGCTGGACGCGGATCGCTTCCGCCGTACGGTATATCCGGATTTCTGGGTCGGTGAGATCGGTCAGAAAGTCCTGGACAGCCACGGCGGCAAGGATGACCTGATCCTTCTGGAACCGGAATATCCGGTACATCTGAACTACCGGAATCTGACAAAGGACGTTACGGCAGAAGGCGGATTTGAGATCCTGACATACCCTCAGGTACTGGACCTGAAGCATAGTTCACCGTACTATTACTACCTTGGCGGCAACGATACGGCAGAGATCGGCAATACAGAGCAGGAGGAAGGAAATCTACTGCTGATCAAGGATTCCTTTTCCAATCTGATGGTTCCGTTCCTGTCGCTTGCGGCAGAGCACATCACCGCGTGGGATATGCGCAATGATCCGGATATCTGCAGCTATCTGGAAGATCATCCGGAAACGGAAACGGTCATCCTTGCCTACAATATTTCCTTTGTGCCGACATCGCGGATGAATGATTTCCGGTGTCCGGAAACAGAAAGCGATACACTGCAGATGGAGTATCTTGACAGAGGCACGGTCGCGGTGAAAACGGACAGCGGTGTATTCCTGTCCTGGCGGCTTTTGGGAACGGAAGCGTACGATACGGTATTTGAAATACTGCGGAACGGTGAGATCATTGCGTCGGTCGGCGACCGTACGAACATGACAGATCCGGAGGGAACTGCGGAAGACATCTATACTGTCAGGGCGGTCGGAGAAACGGACGGTGACAGTGCAGCGGTTCTGCCGGAACAGCGCCTCGGGATCCCGCTGGATCCGCCGGTGGATGAGGAATGCACCTACACGGCAAACGACGCGGCCTGTGCCGATCTGGACGGAGACGGCAGGTATGAACTCATTCTGAAATGGGAGCCCTCCAATGCGTTCGACAGCGGTGAACAGGGTCAGCCGACAGGAAACGTATACATTGACGCGTACAGGCTGGACGGTACCAGACTGTGGCGGATGGATCTCGGCACCAATATCCCCGCCGGCGCACATTTCACGCAGATCGCTGCCTATGACTTTGATCTGGACGGAAAGGCCGAACTGGCATTCAAGACTGCACCGGGCACAAAGGACGGTACCGGGCACTATGTCAGTGAAGTTTCCCTGATCGAAGCGATCCGCAGTACGGACAATACAGCGGATCTCAGACACAAGGAAGATGGTTCTGAGAGCTATGGCCGGGCACTCTGCGGTGACGAATACTATACCGTTTTCTGCGGAGAGACCGGAGAAGCGCTGGATACGGTGTATTATCCGTTCCCCCGGGGTGACCTGAAGAGCTGGGGCGATGACCGCGGGAACCGTTCCGAGCGCTATCTGTGCGCAGCGGCTTATCTTGATGGAATTCACCCGAACGTGATCACCTGGCGGGGCTATTACGGCAGAACGACCGCAGCAGCCTACCGGCTCATCAACAAGCGCCTGGTACTGACAGATACATTCGACTCGGACAAAGCCGGAAAGGAATATGAAGGCCAGGGCGGACACAGTCTGTCCGTGGGTGACGCGGACAATGACGGCAGGGATGAGATCTTCTGCGGTTCCCTTGTCCTGGACGATGATCTGTCGGTCCTCTGGTGCTCGGAACGGGGGCACGGAGACGCCCAGCATCTGGCTGACTATGATCCGGAACATCCTGGTCCAGAGTATTTCTGTGTCCACGAAACGGCACCTTACGGCATGACACTGTATGATGCGGCAGACGGTACCGAATTGTTCCATAGTGACGGAAAACAGGATACCGGAAGAGGTATGATGGCACATACAGGTCTTACAGACGGTTATTGTGAATTCTGGAGCGCATCCGGTACCGGAAGCGATGACTACGAACAGTCTGCTGTCTATGCGTCCTTCGGCGGAACGGATATCCGGACAGCCGAAGCCGTACCTTCTTCGGAGAACTTCCGGATCTTCTGGAACGGAGATCTTTACGATGAACTGCTGGACGGTACGGAAGATGACCGGATCATGATTACAGATAAAGCCGGCAGGGAAGAGATCCTTCCGGAGGGTGTGACAAACAACGGCACCAAGCACAACGTGTGCCTGAGTGCGGATCTCTTCGGCGACTGGCGCGAAGAGATCGTGGTACGTTCGGAAGACAGCAGGATGCTGTGGGTGTATACGACAGTCATTCCTTCGGAGTGCCGGATGTATACATTGATGCATGATCGAACATACAGGATGCAGGCTGCTGCCCAGAATGCCGGGTACAGCCAGCCTCCGCATACCGGTTATGTGATCAGTGAGGATGACAGAGTGGATCAGCGTGCCGCATCCTGCCGTATCCGTACGGTCCATGACGGAAAAGAACACGTACGTGAGCCGTGAAATCAGTATAATAGAGGAAAAGGAGGACGGAAGGATGATAGCTGCATATGCGGTCATAGCGGTCTGTGCGGGAATCTATCTGTTCAAGGTAGTCAGGGGCGGCATCAACGGGAAGAATGAACTTCTCCGCTATGCTCTGATTCCCATGCAGGTCAAGCGCGGACAAAGATACCGGCTTCTGACATCTGGGTTTGTTCATCTGGAGGCCATGCATATTCTGGTCAATATGTATTCTCTGTACAATCTGGGTGCTATGGAATACATCCTGGGACATTTCCGCTTCCTTGTAATCCTTCTGGCGTCCATTGTAGGCGGCGGTCTGATGTGTACGTATTTCGGGCGTCAGGACACGGCGACGGTCGGAATCTCCGGCGGTCTGTACGGTCTTCTGGCAGCGTATATCGTCTGGCTGTTCAAAACAGGTCTGATGTGGCGGGCATCGGTACGTTTAAGCGTACTGAGGATCGTGGCGGTCAACCTGGTCATCAATTTCATGCCGGGGATTTCCCGGCAGGGACATGCGGGCGGTTTCCTGACCGGTCTCATTATGTCCGTGTTCATGCTTTAGAGAGGGTTTTATGCAGGCGATACTGTTTGATCTGGACGGCACGCTGCTGCCGATGGACAACGACGACTTTATACGGGTCTATTTCGGATATCTGGCAAAAGCGGCATACGGCTGGGGCTATACCGACAGCAAACACCTGGTTGATTCCATCTGGAAGGGTGTTTATGCCATGTACGGCAACGACGGGAAACGGACAAACGATCTGGTCTTCTGGGATGTGTTCCGGAAGGAGATGGACCGGGACCTGACGGGAATCGAGGAACACTTCTCGCATTTCTACCTGCATGAATTCGATCAGGCAAAGGAAGCAGTAACTCCGGCACCGCTGGCGAAAGAAGTGATTCAGGCAGCACATGCTAAGGCGGACAAGGTCATACTGGCGACCAATGCGCTGTTTCCGATGGAGGCCTATGTGACCAGACTGTCCTGGATCGGACTGAAGATCGATGACGTTGACGACATCACGGACTATACGCGCTATTCCTACTGCAAACCGGATCCGCGGTATTTCAAGGAGATCCTGGAACGTCACCATCTGGATGCGGAAGAATGTCTGGTCATCGGAAATGATATGGATGAGGATGTTATGGCGGCAGCCGGCGCGGGGATCCGGAGTTTTCTGGTGACCGACTACCTGATCAACAGAAAGAACCGGCCGGTGGAATGCCCGAACGGTACGTATGCGGATATGCTCGCGTATATTCTTGCAGAGGAGTAACTATGGAAGAAAAGAAAACAGGATACCGGGCTGATCACTGCAGCGGATGTTCCAATCATTGCCATCTGTCATCACCGCGGTGTATGATCGGTATGCGCCACCGCATCAACATCGGCTGGAAGGACGAGCCGGAAGAAAAGAAAGACGATAAAACCGCCTGAAACGCTCAGCGCGGTTTTTACAGAAACATATGAACCAACGAACAAAACAGATACTGTCCTATATACTACGTTTCCTGGTACTGGGTGTGATCCTGTACTGGTTTTTCGGCAGGAACGCTGAGACATTGAAGGAGACGATCTCACGCCTGACTCTGCCGAGTGCAGCGCTGCTCATCGCACTGGGACTGCTGTACTACATTGCGGACGGCTGGAGCTATGCCCGGTGTTTCCGGGGTATCTGCAGTTTCAGCATCCTGGAAGGTACTGAGATGGCATTCCTTACCTTCTTTGCGACAGTCGTGACATCCGGTGCCGGTTCGATTCCCATAAAAGCGTATTATCTGCACCGGAAAGGTCTGGGTATTTCAACGTCTGCCGGTGTCTTCTACAGCAATTACATCCTGCACAAGGTCAGTACAGGCGTTCTGGCGCTGATCCTGCTGGTGATCTCTGTTCCGCTGAGGCTGTATTCTGCAGACGGTCTGGTACCGTATCTGCTCTACGGCTTTGCCTTCTGCGTCGTTATGAACGGTTCCATGGCTGCAGCAGCGTTCATTCCGGCATTCAATCGTCTCCTGCACCGTCTCGCAGGTCTGCTGCCGAAGAAGCTGGAAAAGCAGAAGGCAAAGCTGAATGAACAGCTGGATCTTCTGAGCGGAGAAGTCCGGACGATGCTGATGGACAGGAAAAAGGATCTGGATGTTACAGCGATCCACGCCCTGAAATTTCTCTCACTTGGTATTCTCTGCGCCTGCAGTACGCGCCTGCTGTTCCCGGAGATCCCGTTCCGGACACCAATGATCTCCATGTGTCTGGTCATGATGCTGGGAGGTGCATTGCCGAATGTATCGGGTATGGGCGGGATTGAGTTTGCGTTCCGGCTCATCTTCCTGCGCTTTCTGACAGAGCAGGAAATGACAGCCGCACTGCTGAACTACCGTCTGGCAAACTATCTTGTACCGTTTCTCATCAGTGTTCTTGTCTTACTGAAGAACTCCAGGCATCTGCAGCTGAAAGAAGAGCAGACATCCGCCTCTGAGTGATATAATGGAACTGTAAAAGGATCACCGGCAACGGCTGTCCTTCGGATTAACGGAAATGACCGCTAACGGTGGGACGCAGAGCGGTCATTTTCAGTTAACTTATACTGGGACAACTGAAGTCCGAGGGCGATCGCGCTGATCGTCAGGGACAATACAGAGATCACAATACTGATAACTTCCATATACATCCCTCCTTCCGGAAGACGAAGGCATGCATGCCTTCTCCGGTAAAGCACTGAGAAGGACAACCGCCGCCGTATGGGTGATCCGGTGCAGGAGAACTCCTGCACTTTATTCATTTGCATGAAACCGGTACGACCCACGCCGGAACGGTGAAATACAGCAAACGAAGATGAAACGATTCTGTACATGCTGTTTTTTTCTTGATGTGGTAAGAATAAGATAAGGAGAAGCGTGTTCGTTCCGCAGATGAAGGAGGTCGGTCATGACACTGGAAGAAGCGAAGGAATTCTATTTTCAGTACAATGGTTTTTCCTTTCATATGGGCAGGGAGGAACCGGCAAAATACAGCAGTTTTCAGAAATTGCATCCAGGTGATGATACTCTCCGGGAATGGGATGAAGAGCTTCTGGAAGGTCTGTTCAGGGATTTGCGGACAGAAACAAAGCGTTTCTGGTCTGTGCACGATACGATTCTTCAGATCATCCGGCGGAATCACTGCGACGCAGAGCACTGGCTGTGCCGTCTGCTGGAAGAAACAGAGAAACTCGATCATCTGGATGAACATAATACAACACTGATCATCGAAAACATGGCCGGAAGGAACACGGCAATGAATGACGGCGGAGTGTATACCATCTGCAGGTATTCCGGCCTTGCAGAACGGATGAATGAGATCATGGAACGTTTGATCAGCAACTGTGCTGCAGAATATGACACCGATGAACGGTTCAGAGAAGCGGTAAAGCGATACAGACAAGCATATATGAAATGGAAGCCTTGCTAAAATCAGGAAAGATGCTTCATA
>JAFWJP010000196.1 GCA_017514645.1 Solobacterium sp.
ATCAGTTTCTGCTGCAGCTGTGCACGCCGTTCCCTGGCATCAAGAACGTCCTGCAGCGTAACCGGCTGATTCTCCATATATCGATGATAGCATCCTGAATATCAAACAATCTGACAAATATTGATAAAAGTCTTCATCGAACCGGAAAGTGTCATGTTTCCGCGGTAGATAAGCCATGACCGACATTCGGAACTTACATCCAGATCAAAGATCCGGATGCGGTACCGTTTCCCGGCAACTTCCGCAAAACCACGATCGATGACGGTCACCCCGAGATCATTCTCCACAAGCTCCATGATCGAATAATTATCAAAGACTTCAATACTCTGCTTTGGTGTAAAGGACAGATCATTGAAGATCCGGTCCGTCCGTTTCCGTCCTCCCTGGAAATGAAAATGCAGAATGAAGCGATCGTTCCTGAATTCATCCAGGTTTCCGAACTTGTGCTGTTCCGGATACTTCGCTGCAGCAGGATGACGTTCAGACACAACGACCGCAAGACCTGCAAGGCCGATCGGAAGGCTGACTAGATCACTGCCGATATTTCCGCTGGTAATGGCAAAATCCGCATCCCCGCGGATGACCAGTTCCTTCAATTCTTCCCGGTTGTTCGCATGGATCAGCTGCAGATCGAGATCCGGCAGTTCTTCATACAATGCCGGAAGCACCTTCGGCAGGAATCTCTGCGCACGCACCGATGACAGCGCAAGACGGATCGTTCCGCCTCCGCTGGATGCCGCAATGGCATTCTCGAAACTGCGCTCTTCATTCCGCACCGTTTCAAGCAGTTTCAGGTAAAGATCACCCGCATAGGTAAGTGAGATGCCTTCTTTTCCGCGATAGAAGATATCTGTACCGATCTCTGTCTCGATCGTTTTTATGAACTGACTCAGGGCGGACTGGGAAATATACAGTTTCTTTGCTGCAGCGGAAAAGCTTCCTTCCTTGAGGATCGTCATGATGTAGTTGTATCTCTTGTATTCAAACAGCATGTGTATACCCCCTGCATCAGGAAAAGATCCTGCAGGAAAATGTCCTGCAGGATCCTGTTATTCGGCTTTGTCTTTGTTTGCCTTCAGTTCTTCTGCCCTGTGGCAGGCTGTGAAGTGTCCCGGTGTGTATTCCTTCAGTTCCGGATCGACTTCTCTGCACTTGTCTGTTGCGAAGATGCAGCGGCCGGCAAACCGGCAGCCGGGCTTCGGATTGACAGGGCTCGGAACATCACCCTGCAGGATGATGCGCTCACGTTTGACATCGAGCCTCGGTACAGGAATTGCAGAGAGCAGCGCCTGTGTATACGGATGCATCGGATCATTGAAGATCGTCTTGTAATCCGTAAGCTCGACCATCTTTCCAAGGTACATGACCGCAATACGGTCACTGATGTGCTTGACGACACTAAGATCGTGGGAAATGAACAGGTAGGTCAGACCGAGCTTGTCCTGCAGTTCTTCAAGCAGGTTGATGATCTGCGCCTGGATGGATACATCCAGAGCGGAGACCGGTTCATCCAGTACCAGGAACTCAGGATTCAGTGCCAGTGCTCTAGCAACACCGACTCTCTGTCTTCTTCCGCCGTCCAGCTCATGCGGGTACGTATTGGCCAGACGTCTGGCCAGACCGACCGTATCCATCAGCTCGAACACTTTCTTCTCGAGATCCGCGTTGTTGGAGAATACCTTCTGCACCTTCAGCGGTTCAGCAATACTTTCGAAAAGGTTCTTTCTTCCATCGAGGGAAGCATACGGATCCTGGAAGACGATCTGCATGTTCTGACGGATCTTCATCATCTCGCGGGAGGACAGCTTTGTGATGTCCTGACCGTGGAAGATAACTTCGCCTGACGTCGGATCCGACAGACGGATGATCGCCCTTCCCAGCGTGGATTTTCCGCAGCCGGATTCTCCGACGAGACCCAGGGTCTCACCCTTGTCGATATAGAAGCTGACATCATCGACCGCATGAAGCATGCCGTTCTTCGTTTTGAAATACTTCTTCAGATTTTTGATCTCAATGAGTTTTTCAGACATACTGTGCTCCTTTCTGTCAGTCTTCCTTTGCCATAAGATGGCAGTTTACGAAATGTCCGGGTTCGATTTCAATCATCTTCGGCCGTTCAAGACTGCACTTCTCACACGCATGATTGCATCTGGGATGGAAATTGCAGCCGCCCGGGAGATTGACCGGATCCGGCATCAGTCCCTTGATCGGGATCAGTGCAGTATCCTCAGCGTACAGATCCGGAATACATCCGAACAGACCGATCGTATACGGGTGCTTCGGATTCTCGAAGATCTGCCGCAGCGTACCATACTCCACGACCTCACCGGCATACATGATCGCGACATAGTCGCAGATCTCTGCTACGATGCCGAGATCGTGCGTGATCATGATGACCGATGTATCACGGGTCTTGATGATATCCTTCATCAGTTCCAGAACCTGTGCCTGGATCGTAACGTCAAGCGCAGTCGTCGGCTCATCGGCGATCAGCAGCTGCGGGTTGCAGGCCAGCGCCATAGCGATGACAACTCTCTGTTTCATACCGCCGGAGAACTGGTGCGGGAAATCCGTACCGCGCTCTCTGCGGATACCGACGAGCTCGAGCATATCGCCCGCTCTTGTCAGGGATTCTTCTTTGGTGATCTTATTGTGCAGAATGATCGCTTCCGCAATCTGATCAATGACCGGAATCGTCGGATTCAGCGATGTCATCGGATCCTGGAAGATCATGGAGATCTTCTCACCGCGGATCTCGCGCATATGGTTTTCCGGTTTCTTCAGAAGATCTTCGCCTTCAAACAGGATCTCTCCGCTTACGATTTTTGCGGGAGGATCCGGAAGAATGCGCATGATGGACTTCACGGTCGTGGTCTTTCCGGCACCCGTCTCACCGACGAGTCCCAGCGTCTGTCCTCTTCCGACACTGAGGTTCAGGTCTGTTACGGCATGCACGACACCGTCAACTGTCCTGTACTCAACAGTCAGGTCCTTGATTTCAAGAAGTTTATCTTCACTCATCTTGCATACCTCACTAGTTCTTCAGTTTCGGGTCGAGAGCATCTCTCAGACCGTCTCCGATAAAGTTCATGCACAGTACTGCCAGCATGATCGTGATACCAGGAATCGTTGTCAGATGCGGTGCATCTCTCAGGAAGTCTCTTCCTGTCGACAGCATTGCACCCCACTCAGGTGTCGGAGGTACAATACCAACACCGATAAAGCTCAGGGATGCGCAGGCCAGAATGGATCCGCCGACACGGAGCGTTGCCTGAACGATCAGGGGCGCAAGGCAGTTCGGAATGATGTGGTGCACGATGATATGGAAATCACTTGCACCGGCTGCCTTGGAAGCTTCAATGAATTCCTGATCCTTCAGGGACAGAATGGATGCACGCATGATACGACAGTATCCCGGCATGCTCGAGATACCGATCGCGATCATGACGTTCTGCAGTCCCTGTCCCATCGCCGCAACGATGGAGATGTTCAGCAGGATGCTCGGGATCGCCATCAGGATATCCACAAAACGCATGATGACATTGTCAAGCGTTCCGCCGTAGTAACCGGCAAGCGAACCAAGCGTAATACCGCCGACCAGCGAGATCGATACTGCGATCAGACCGACCGCAAGCGAGATTCTTGCGCCATAGCAGAGTCTCGTGAAAATATCTCTTCCCAGCTCATCCGTACCGAGAATATGCGCTGAATCAACAAACGGCTTCATCAAACGCATCGGTACATCCGGCTCTGTCGGATCATACGGTGTCAGCACTCCCGCGAAGATCGCCAGGAAGATCAGCGTCAGCAGGATGAACAGGCCGAGCATCGCCGACTTGCTGCGGCGGAATCTCCGCCAGATTTCCTTGCCCTGTCCGCGTTTCTTGTACGTTTCCTGTTCAGGAGCAGCGTTTACAACTGTTGTCTCTGTCATATTCCTTTACTCCTTACTTGTACTGCGCCTTGATGCGCGGGTCGATATATGCATACAGCACATCAACGATCAGGTTGACGATACAGAAGAAGAACGCAATTGCCAGGACGCCGCCCTGAACAACCGGATAATCACGTGATTTGATGGAATCGACCATCATCTTGCCGACACCCGGAACCACAAAGATGGACTCAACGAGAACCGAACCGCCGATCAGCGCACCGAACTGCATACCGATCGTTGTAACGACCGGAATCAGCGCGTTCTTGAGCGCATGCTTGATGACGATTGCCAGTTCCTTCTGACCTTTGGCACGGGCTGTTGTGATATAGTCTGCACGGATGACTTCCAGCATGCTGGAACGCGTCATACGGGCGATATTGGCCGCGGAATGGAATCCTACGGTAAATGCCGGCAGGATCCAGTGCTTCGGTGAAGAAAAGCCGGAAGCCGGGAACCACCGAAGTTTCAGGCAGAATGTCAGCAGAAGCAGCAGACCGAGCCAGAAGCTGGACATCGCGTTGCCGATCATGCAGATGAACGTGAACACATAGTCGAAAATGGAATACTGCTTGACAGCCGAGATCGTTCCTACGGTCAGACCGAACACGACGGAGAATGTAACACCGAGCAGTGCCAGCTTGAACGTATTCGGGAATGTTTCAAGCAGTCTCGTAAAGACCGGCTGTTTCGTCGCATAGGAAATTCCCATGTCACCATGCAGCAGATTTCCTATATACCGGAACAGTCTTTCGAAGTATCCGCCGTTCAGGCCGAGCTGTTCTCTGAGCATCTCCCTCGCTTCTGCTGTTGCGGAATCGCCCAGCAGTGCATCAACAGGATCGCCCGGAGTAATATACATCAGCGTAAACACGATTACCGTGACTCCCAGAAGCACCGGGATGAGCATCAGCAGCCGCTTACCGATATACTTGAGCATATCAATACCTCTCTTTAAGCAAATGAAGGGCACCAAGGAACTTCCTGATGCCCTTTCGGTTGTTTATGGATTACGAAGTTCTGAAGAGTTATTCAGCCTCGAACCAGACCTTGGACAGATCGTATGTCTGTGTCGGAACGAACTCGAAGCCGTGAACCGTCTTACGCATACCGACATAAGCGTTTGTATGGCAGATGACAGCCATCGGAGCATCTTCCATGATCAGTTCCTGTGCCTTGTAAACGAGTTCAGCTCTCTTTGCGGAATCGGTTTCCGTAGAGATCTGCTCGAGCAGAGCATCAACTTCCGGATCATCCAGATAGGTACGGTTGGAAGTATTGCCGATCGATCCGCTGTAGAAGAAGTCATACAGACCCTTGCCTGCTTCGAACGAAGACATGTTGGAACCTGCGCAGCAAGCATCCTGCTCGCCCTTGTTCATCGCTGTGGACAGTGCACCGGACTCCATCGGGTTCAGCACGAGCGTAACACCGACCTTCTCCCACTGCTTCTGCAGCAGCTGAGCTGTCTGGTCGTTTGCAGCACCTGCCAGATAGATGTACTGTACAGTGAAGCCGTCTTCAACACCAGCTTCCTTCAGCAGTTCCTTTGCCTTTTCAGGATCATACGGATAACCGGCCAGGCCTTCGTTTCTTCCAACGAATCCCGGGGGAACCGGAGTAACCTGTGCAGGAGTTGCATGCGGATAGACAGCGCCTCTGATCTCATCAATGTTTGTTGCATAGCACATTGCCTGACGGACTCTCTTGTCGAGGAACATCTCATGACGGCAGTTCAGACCGATGTAGCGGACTGCACCTGTGGAACCGGTAACGAGCATTGTTTCTTCGCCTTCTGCGACTCTGTCAACGTCACTCTCCTGAATATCGATAACGAGGTCTACGTCGCCGCTTTCCAGGTTAACCGTACGGGAAGAGTTCTCTGTGATCATCTTGAAGACGATCGTCTTTGTGACTGCCGGCTCACCGAAGTAGTCATCAAAGCGTTCAACGGTAATATTGTCTCCGGCTGTCCAGCTGACGAACTTGTACGGACCTGTACCGACAGGATTTCTGCCGTAGTCAGCACCGAGTTCCGTGACTGCCTTTTCATTCATGATGCACATATTACCGCCGCAGAGTTCTGCTTCGAGGAATGCATACGGAACCGTTGTCTTCAGAACGAATGTATAATCATCCGGTGTTTCGAAGCCTTCTTTGTCGATATAAGCGACAGAGATGGCAGCAGCCGGTGCATCATACAGACGCAGGAAGGTGAACAGAACATCCTTGGAAGTCAGTTCTTCACCATTGTGGAACTTGACGCCCTGACGGAGCTTGAACGTCCATGTGACGCCGTCATCCGCAACGCCCCACTCTTCAGCCAGATCACCGACAACATTCAGTTCATTGTCATACTTCAGCAGCTTGTTGTAGATCTGCGCTTCGATCAATGTAGCATATGTGACTGTAACATCAGTCGGATCAAGTGAGACAGGCTCTCTGTTTGCAGCAACCTTGAACTCGTCTCTCGGTGTGCCCGTAGAAGCACCTTCACCTTCGTCGGAGCTTCCGCCGCTGCAGCCTGCCAGCAGCATTCCGGCAGTCAGAACAGCAGCCATGAGCTTTTGTAACTTTTTCATCATTTTCCTCCTTTGAATTACTGAATGATGATTGTTTATGCGTTTGCTTTGAGCTGAGGGACGATGGTCTCCCAGACGCTGTCGAAGATCGCCTGACCGTTGAAGTCGTGTGACATGATCGTCACGCAGGCATCCTGATCAGGGAAGATGATGATGTACTGACCTGCCCAGCCATGTCCGGCATAGGCATTGTCCCTCGCACATCTCCAGAAGAAGTAGCCGTATCCTGCACAGCTGTCGATCGGCTGCACCTTGCCCGGAATCGCGTTGTCGATCTGCTTGGCCGTCGCTTCTTCGATCCACGCAGCAGGAACAAGCTGCTTGCCTTCCCACTCACCCTTGTTGACGAGAAGCTGTGCGAAGCGGGACAGCTCCGGTGTGGACAGGTGCAGGCCTCCGCAGCCCAGCGTATAGTGACGTACGGATTCAAACCACTGCGGATTCTTGATTCCCAGCGGGTCGAACAGTCTCGGCTGCAGCCATTCCGTCAGTTTCTGACCGGTACGCTCCTGGATGATGACCGAAGCCAGATAAGGTCCGAAGTTGTTGTACTTCCAGTATGTTCCCGGCTTGTAGGGAACATCGAAAGACAGAGCATACTCGACCCAGTCATCGTTCGGAATCTCTTCACGTCCAGGCAGTTTCGGATTGCCTGTATATCCCTGAAGGATGAAATAGTCATGACCGGTCGCCATCATGATCATATCTCTGATCGTCATGTCGAGCAGGTTCTGCGGCGGATTCTCCGGAAGCTTTTCCGCGAAGATGTCTGCCGGATGCTCATCAAGGCGCATAATGCCTTCATGGATCGCCATTCCGATACCGACGCTCAGGACGCTTTTACTGACGGAGTGGATATTGTCACGTCTGTTGTCCTTGCGCCAGTTGAACGTTCCGACGACTTCACCGTGCTGTCTGACCTCTACGTGGTACACTTCCAGTTTTTTCTGGACGATGGATTCGCCCATCGGTACAAGATCGATCTTGTTCATACTGTCCTCCTTGAATGATCTATTGATGTATTATGTATTGATACTGTTGATATAATGATTATCCGTTGCGGTGTGTTTCCTGCCTAATTCAAAGTTTCTAATGGATACCATAAGTATCGGCTTATAGGCATTTAAGCACCGCCTCAATCAGCTGCTGAATACGGTTTGATCTTTCTTACAACATCGAGGATCGTACCGTCACGCGCTTCCAGTACAGCGACGACCTGATCTTCCCACTGCAGGTCATCCGGTCTTCCGACCAGGGAATACGCCTTCTCCTTCAGTGTCTCGATCGGTACATGCGGTACGTGCGCTTCATCAAGGCAGGCAATGAGATCCTGCCGGAGCGGATTCACCGCAATACCGTAATCCGTCACAAGCACATCCACACAGTCCCCGGGAGTGGTGACCGTGACTACGTGCTCGCACACGGTCGCCATCCTTCCGCGGATGAGAGGAGTCACTATGATGCAGCATTTGCTGCCGGCAGCTGTATCAGGATGTCCTCCCGGCGCACCTCTGAGGACACCGTCGGATCCCGTCAGCACGTTGACGTTGAAATCGGTGTCGATCTCCAGAGCAGCCAGAACAACAAAATCCAGCTGATTCACAAACGCACCTTTGTTAGCCGGGTTGGCATACTGTGATGCGCTCATCTCGAAATGATTCGGCGTACGGTGGATGCTGTTGACAGCCTCGAGATCGAAGTCCTGTACGTCGATGATCTTTCCGACCTTGCCGCGTTTCAGCATATCGACCATCGGACCGCAGATACCGCCGATCGCCCAGCCCATCCGGATATCACGCTCATCCATGAACTTCTCGATGAACAGGTTTGCCGCAAGCGACGGTCCGCCGACACCGGTCTGGAACGAGAACCCGTCCTTGAAGTACGGTGTCGCTGCCACGACCTTCGCAACATCCTCCGCCATCTTCAGATTGCGGGGATCCTTGGTGATCTTTGCCGCAGCAGAAGCGATCTTCTTCGGATCACCGATGGAATCCACAACGACGACTGCATCTACATCGATCGCCTTGACACTTGCCGGATAGTTCGGGAAATCCACAAGGTGGTCTGTTACGACGACAACATGATCGGCATATTCCGCGTCGCTCATGGCATAGCCCATACTGCCGCAGTCTGACTTTCCGCCGATACCCCGGCAGTTGCCCATACAGTCACTTGTCGGCGCTGCGATGAATGCAATGTCGATATGAACTTCACCCGCTTCAATGGCTCTCGGTCTTCCGCCGTGGCTCCGGATGATCGCCGGTGCCTTCAGCTTTCCTGCCGAGACGACCTCACCGATCCGTCCGCGGATACCGGATGTCTGGATGCCGGTAACCTTTCCTTCTTCGATATAGTCTGCGATCAGATCGTGTGCTGAGCCAAGGCTCGTTGCCGCGATCGTCATATCCGTCAGTCCGAGTTCTTCAACAGCAGCCTTCATGACCATGTTCGCAACATAATCACCATCGCGCAGATGATGGTGGAAACTGAATGTCATTCCGCTTTCTGCGCCGCACTGCTTCAATGCTGCTGCGATTGATTCAACGACTTTTGTTTCCCGGGCTTTTTCATATCTGCGGGTCTTTGGACCTACCTTCTGCAGATACGTTCCGTCCATATGATTCCTGCCCTGATATACTTCCTTCCCGCCGTTCAGCAGAACTTCGGGAATCTCTCTTCCTACTGCGTTTTTCATACCAGGTCTCCTTCATACATTCCGTAAGCCTTCGCCAGCCTCAGCGTACGCTCCGCTCCCGGCAGGAACGCAATATCGATCATTTTGCCGTCAACAGTGAAGACTCCGAGTCCCTTTGCGGTATTCTCCCGGATTGTCCGTACGACCTTCTCTGCATAGAGGACTTCCTTCTCCGTCGGTGCATAGGTCTCATGGACATAGCGGATCTGTCTCGGATTGATCAGGGACTTTCCGTCAAAGCCCATGGCCTTGTTCATACGGACTTCCCGTTCAAAACCTTCTTCATCGTTCAGATCTGTAAACACAGTATCGAAGCACTGTACACCTGCAGCGCGTGCCGCCATCACAACATGACCACGGGCATAGAGCATATCGATGCCATCGGGCTGCGGACTTGTCTGCATGCTTTTGCGCAGATCTCCGCCGGAGATCGCAATACCGAACATACGTTCTGACGCTGCCGCGATTTCATAGGCGTTGAGGATTCCCTTCGGACTCTCGAGCGCAGCCATCAGCAGTGTTCTGCCCTTCTCTGCACCGAATTCTTCTTCTGCGGCTTCAACTGCCTTTTCTACGG
>JAFWJP010000197.1 GCA_017514645.1 Solobacterium sp.
CCGATGAGATCCGCCCGTCCTTTCAGATGCTCCATCAGCCAGTTCATGTTTCTGCGGCATTCAGCATCCGTTGCAGCACTGGCTGTCAAAGCGATGAAATAGGAATACGGCGGATACTGTCCGGCATGGCGGAACTGCATTTCACGGGTGAAGAACGCTTTGTATTCCTGCCTGAGCACACACTGGATGACATAGTGAGAAGCATCGTATACCTGATAGATGACTTCACCGGCTTCTCCTGCTCTTCCGCTCCTGCCGCCCGCCTGCATCAGCAGATCAAATGTTGTCTCACAGCTGCGGTAGTCCGTACGCAGCAGTCCATCATCCGCGTTGATCACACCGACCAGCGTGACTGAAGGATAATCCAGACCTTTGGCGATCATCTGTGTTCCAAGAAGAATATCCGCTTCGTGATTACCGAAGCGCTCCAGGATCCGGGCATGTCCGTCCTTGCGTGATGTTGTATCTGCATCCATGCGCAGATACCGGGCATCCGGGAACAGATGCTCCAGTTCCTGTTCCAGCCGTTCCGTACCGAATCCATAGGTCGTGAATCCTGCTGAAGAACCGCAGACCGGGCAGACCTTCGGAATGCGGATCATCCGGCCGCAGGTATGACATTTCATCACACGTTCAGTACGATGATAGCTCATCGCCAGATCACAGTGTGTACAGGTGATTGCTTCACCGCAGGCTCGGCAGCGCATCAGTGAATGATATCCCCTTCTGTTCAGCAGCAGAATCACCTGCTGTCCTGCTTTCAGACGTGCTTCGATACCATCGATCAGTGCATCCGACAGGATCGCTGATCGCCTGTGTTCCTTTTCGTCTCTCATGTTGACGGCACGCATGACAGGTAGCGTTCTGTTGATGCGTTCGTTGAGTTCGATCAGCCGGTATACGCCTTTATAGGCCCTGGCATAGCTTTCCAGAGCAGGTGTGGCGCTGCCGAGGACGAGACGGCAATGATGGAAGCGCGCTCTCCAGACAGCGATATCCCGGCAGTGATACGCCGGCTGGACATCCTGCTTGTAGGATGCATCATGTTCCTCATCCATAACGATGAGTCCAAGGTCACGGAACGGCAGGAACACTGCGCTTCGTGTTCCGACTACGATGGAAGTTCTGCCGGTCATGACTTTCCGGTACTGCTCGTATTTCTGCTGTGCATTGAGCGCACTGTGATAGATAGCCAGATCATCACCGAACCGTTCTCTGACCCGTTCGATCATCATCGGTGTCAGTCCGATCTCCGGAACCAGAAACAATACCTGCCTGCCGCTGTTCAGAATCTCTTCCGCAAGACGCAGATAGACCTCTGTCTTTCCGGAACCGGTCACACCGTGAATCAGGCAGATTCGCTCGTTTTCCTCACGGATCTGCTGCAGTGCATTTTCCTGGAGCGGTGTAAGACTGTATTTGGAAGGATGAATGAAAGAAGTTTGTTTTCCTGCTTCCCGCTCCGTCTCCTCTACGATCAGCGCCCCCTTCACGATCAAGGAACGTGCTTGATTGGGAAACAGCTTACGGAGCACGCTGTATTTCATCCCGGGTTCTTTCCTTACGGTTTCATAGGCTTCCAGTTCCTTCGGTGTCAGGCTGACCTCCGCATCACTCAGTCTGACAGTCTTCTCCAGCACAGCCTTTCCGCTGTGCGTTGAAGGTTTGACCTTTGACGGCAGCATCACCTGGAAACAAGCGATCGTTGAAGATACGGTTATATCGCGCATATACAGCGCAAGATCGTGCAGTTCCGGGGTGATCAGCGGTTCCTTGTCCAGAACACCGTCCAGTTTCTTGATCTTCATGCCCAGAGATTCAGCTGCTTCCCGGACATCACCATCGAAAAAAGTACTGGACTCAACAAAACCGATCAGTTTCCTTCCGTTGAAGTTGATCTCCACACGGACGCCCTGATCCAGCTCGGTGTCATACCAGTAGGTATATGTACGGTCAAGCGCTCTGACCGGATGTTCGATCCAGACCGATATTAAAAACATAACAACCCTGTTGCACGAATGTATTTTATAATAATCATGTACAAAAATGAAATTCCACAGGAGGTTTCTGCATGAAAAAGTATCGTCTCGGCGTGATCGGCTTCGGTCACATGTCTTCTGCCATCATCCGCGGAGCTCTGGCAAACCAGGTTCTCAGCACAGCAAACACAGCAGTCTGCGATACCAGCCCTGCCAGGATCGCCTATGCGGATGAACTGAAACTGGATCACTTCAGTGATCCTGCTGAACTCTGCAGAGAATGTGAGTACGTGCTCTTTGCCGTAAAGCCCCAGGACATGCCTGTCATGCTGGAGTCTCTGAAAAACGTTCAGATCGAGAATCTTCTCTCCATCGTTACCGGCTGGAGCCTCTGTGATATCAGAAAGTATATCCCCGGTGATTCCATGATCCGCATCATGCCGAATACTCCCATGCAGGTCAGTCACGGTGCTGCCTTCTGGGCTGC
>JAFWJP010000020.1 GCA_017514645.1 Solobacterium sp.
AGACCAATGAGGATCTGATTCATAAAGTTACTGAATACATCACTTTCTACAATTCCGCCAGACCCCAGAGAAAACTAAAAGGTATGACTCCTATTCAATTCAGGCAGTCATACCTTTCCCGGTCTTTTTTATGACTGTCCCGTTTTTGTGGGGCAGTTCATGCCGATACAGTTTTTCTATGTCTACAGTTTCAACCAGTCCGTATTGTCAAAGTAATCGATCTTCATGGCTCTCTTGACGTCTGCCATGGTCTCTTTGCCGGCTTCACGGGCAACCTTCGTACCTTCCACCAGCACATCATAGACATAGTCCAGATCCTTTTCGTATTCCTTCCTGCGGGCACGGATCTCACCCAAGGTATCCTGCATGATCGCGTTCAGGAAGCGCTTGACCTTGACATCACCAAGTCCGCCCTTCTGATAATGTGCCTTCAGTTCATCCAGGTTGGCATATTCCGGCAGGAACCGTTCAAAATCGTCCGGTCTGCAGAACGCATCCAGATAGGTGAATACGGTATTTCCTTCAATGTGTCCCGGATCACTGACCTGAATGTGCAGCGGATCGGTATACATCGTCATGATCTTCTGTTTGATCACTTCCGGTTCATCCGACAGATAGATACAGTTGCCCAGGGACTTGGACATCTTGGCCTTTCCGTCCGTTCCCGGCAGACGCAGACTCGCTTCGTTCTCCGGCAGAAGGATCTCCGGCTCCACCAGTGTTTCACCGTAGATCCGGTTGAATGTCCGGACGATCTCCCTTGCCTGCTCCAGCATCGGAATCTGGTCTTCACCGACCGGTACCGTTGTCGCTTTGCAGAAGGTGATATCCGCAGCCTGGCTGACCGGATAGCACAGGAATCCCGCAGGAATCGCTCTGTCGAATCCGCGCATCTGGATCTCCGATTTGATCGTAGGGTTCCGTTCCAGTCTGGATACCGTTACCAGGTTCAGATAGAACTGCGTCAGTTCCGGCAGTTCCGGAATCTGTGACTGAATGAATACATTGGTCTTCTTCGGATCGATTCCGCAGGAGAGATAGTCCAGTGTCACCTGCAGGATGTTGGAACGCACCTTGTCGGGATTGTCAAAGTTATCCGTCAGTGCCTGCGCATCCGCGATCATGATGAATACCTTGTCATATTCACCGCTGTTCTGCAGCTGAACTCTGCCTCTCAGGGATCCGACATAGTGTCCGATGTGCAGTCTTCCTGTCGGACGGTCGCCGGTCAAAATGATTTTTTCCATAGTTCCTCCCATAAAAATACTTCTGTCCGAAAAGGACAGAAGTATCTGTTATGCCACCTTTTGGACAGCGCACCATCATGCGTGTTCCGTTTAACGGCCGGAAATCCGTCAGCGCCTACTCATCTCTTTTCGGACTGCCCTCATAAGCCCATTCACCGGAACTTCCCGCACAGCACTCTCACCAACGGCTGCTCTCTTCCGCATTCAGATACCGGTTACTCCCCTTAATCAACGGTTTACAGAGCCATTATAGCACAATCGCTCCCAAGGGGAATCAGGCTTTCCCGTCTTCCGGTGTAAACAGGGAGATCACCCAGGCACTGTCAATGACCGGGAAATCCTCATCATGAACCTTGTACAGTTCCTTCTCCTGTTCCATTTCTTCCTTCATCATGGATACCGGAATCAGGAAGGACATGCTTTTGTCATCGGCCCGTACATTGATCTTCATGACATCGTTTTCCGTTCTCTGGTATTCAATGGAACTGATGTCCTCCGGGGTTCCTTTCCTGTTGTCGGTATACTCAATGAACGTATCATACTTTGCCAGTTCCACCATGACATCATCCGCGTCATCCTCAAAGATCGTGATCTTTTCCGTAAAGGACTGCAGGGATGTACATCTGCGCAGACGGTAGCCTTCCTTTACCAGGGCAGGACCCACTCCATGCACAAACGGCGCTGCTTCCCGCTCACTGAGCAGGATCCCGAAGCGCCGGGAACGGTCGAGATACAGCAAAGGATACTGGATCATGTACTCTTTGCGGCAGTGCGGGCAGGATACGTGAAAAAGATCGCCGGAGCGGCAGCGGTCCTTCAGGTCCGGTTCACTGTCTACATCGATCACATCATACATGTTCACCGGGAATGTATGTCCGCAGTACGGACAACGGTAGTCTATCGTTCTGTATTCAGCCATAAACCCTCAAAAATACCGGTATTGACCGGTATTGCTTAATTCCTCCTGTTGCGCGACATGATGCGCAGGATCCGCAGGAACAGATTCAGGAAGTCCAGGTAGAGCTCAAATGCCCCGTAGACCGCCAGATTCTCATGCACCGCATCTCCGGACACCGTACCGTAGTAGAAGCGTTTGATCTTCTGCATATCATAGGCTGTCAGGCCCATGAACAGCAGCACCGCAAGATAATTGATCACCAGATTGTCCATCAGCACCGGAATGAAGAACCCAAGTACCGTGCAGATGATCAGTGCGATCAGACCGCCCATGAAGATTCCCCCGAAGCGGGTCATATCCACCTGTGTCGTATGACCGATGACCGCGCAGCACACAAACATGACTGCTGTGTAGACAAATGCCGCAAAGACATTGCCCGCACCGTACGCAAACGGCAGAACACTGAATGTGATTCCCGTCAGGACTGCGTACACGTAGAACATGGTCTGGGCAGTTGCCTGGCTCATCGTTGTGATCCGGCTGGTAAAGACAACGCAGAGGATCAGCTGAACGATCAGGATACCGACCGACAGCATCGGATTGCTGTAGAGCAGGGAAGCCATCAGACCCCCGCGCACCAGACTGCGGTAACCCGCATAGGCAACCACCGCCGTCAGGCTGAGACCGGTGCTCATCTTCGTAAAGACCTTCAGTATATAATCCTGCAGTGTCTCACTGACTGCATAGCTGTTTCTGTACTCACTCATGAAACATACCTCCCTTCAGATTCAAGGTTCAAGTATATGATAACGCGGTTTGACCGGAAGTCAAATTTCCGGCACAAGCCAGGTATTGATGATTTCCGGCAGATCAATATCATCCTTCAGGTTGTATGCCAGCTGTTCCGTGGTACCGTCTGTCTTCTCAATCACCAGCAGACCAAGATCATTTCCTTCCCGCATATCCGGATGAACTTCCGCAGAGAGAATATCCTCCTTGGCGATGATCCGGAAATGTCTGCCCTTGTTCCAGACAAGATGGTGTTCTCCCAGGAAGATATAATCGCTGTTTCCGGCTTCACGAAGAGGATCCGTGTCAAACAGTTCGCGGTCCTTTGCCTGCTTCATTACCTTCCTTGTACGTGATCCGGCAATGATCAGACCGATGATCAGCGATATGACAAACAATACAGCACACACGATCGCACCGAGTACCAGCGCATAAATGCCGAACAGACGGGCTGACGATGAGAGTCCGTATCCGAGCACAAAACCGCACACAGCGAAGATCAGCGCCCACAGCACTGCCTCCGTGCGGAATTTTCTGCGGATGCGTTTTGAGTTTCTTGTTATCTTTCCAGCCATTTTCCGATCTCCTCCAGAATGTTTCTGTGTTCTTCCTCACTTGTTGCATCGAACCAGTGCACCGGCATCTGATGCCGGAACCAGGTATATTGTTTCTTGGCATACTGCCGGGAATGCTTGGCGATCAGCTCTTCCGTCTCCTGCAGCGAAGCAGTGCCGTTGAAGTACGCTTCCCACTCTTTATAGCCGATACCTTTCATCGGCGGTGAAGAGAATGTCACACCGGCAGACAGAAGACCAGACACTTCCTGTTCCAGGCCGTCTTCGATCATTCTGTGCACCCGGCTGTTGATCCGCTCATACAGCACACTGCGTTCCATGGTACAGCCTACAATAAACGCGTCATAGATCATTTCGTGCGCCTGTTCCGCAACCATATCACTCTGCCGTTTCCCGCTGCGTTCCAGGATCGTCAGAGACCTCATCAGACGCCTGCGGTTGTTGGGATGGATCTTCTCTGACTGTACAGGATCCTGATCCCTGAGCATTGCCCAGAGCTCTTCATTCGTATACTTCTCAAACTTCTCATCTGCGGCGGGTCCGTCTTCCTCACGGAACACATAGTCATACAGACAAGCCTTCAGATACAGACCGGTACCCCCGGCAATGATCGGAAGGCGGGTTTCACTGTCGATGATCCTGCGGACTTCTCTCTGGAAATCTGCCGCACTGTACGGGGTTTCAGCGTCCAGTACATCGATCAGCCAGTGCTTGACACCTTTCGTCTCCTCTTCCGTTACCTTTCCGGAACCGATGTCGAATCCTTTGTAGATCTGTACGGAATCCCCGCTGATCACGACACCGTTGTAACGGAGTGCAGCTTCCACGGCCAACGCACTCTTGCCGCTGGCGGTCGGACCGGCGATCACCAGTACCTTCTTCATCGTTTCAGCTCCTTGGCCAAAGCTGCATCCTCGATAACCGTAAACGTTGCTTCATGATAGATCCCGTAGTACGGCTCCCGGCACGCAGCCAGCGCGCTGACCAGGTGCTGCAGCTCTTCCCTGCCCATGAATCCAAGATGCATATGATCGCAGGCTGTCTTCGCCAGGATCTCCCGTCCTGCCGGTTTTCCCGGTTCCTCCTGGCGGAAATGATCCACCAGGTCCAGCAGAAATGCCTGGACTTCGATATCCTTCAGGGATTCCGGCAGTTCCCGGACCAGCAGAGTATCCGAACCGAACGGTTCAAAGACAATCTTCATATTCCCGGCATAGAGATTCAGTTCATCGACCCGGCTGACAATATCCGCACCGCATTCAACCGATACCGGTATCAGCATCTGTACCATGGTTTCTCCGCTGCTTCTCCGGCAGATCTCCTCATAGCGCACCCGTTTCCGGCAGGCTGTCAGATCCAGCACCGCCAGACCGTTCTCCACGGAACACAGCCCGTATCTGCCATGGAGGACACCGATGGCCTCCATCGGCGGAAATCCTTCGGAAACCGCTGTATAGACCGGTGCCGGCTCTTCCGCCCGCTGCTGTACAAACGGCCTGGTCAGCGGCAGATCCTCATCAAACTGCATCTTTGCATAGTAGCGTTCTTCGTGGTGTTCGATCTTCGTATCCGGCGCGAGTACGGTACCGTGCAGGGCCTGCTTCAGCGAATCCGTGATCAGGGCATCCAGCTGATTCTCCTTGGAGATCCGGACTTCCCATTTGGAAGGATGGACATTGACATCCAGAAGATGCGGATCCATCTCAATATTCAGGACTGCCATGGGATACCTGCCCTCACTCAGGGTCCCCTGATATCCTGCAAGTACGGCTGTACTCAGCCGGTAGCTGCGGATCATCCTTCCGTTCACAAACAGATGGATATAATTCCGCGATGCCCGGTTGATCTGCGGCTTCACCAGATACCCCGTGATCCGGTAATCATAATCGCTTCCTTCGATCTCAACGAGGTGATCTGCGGCATCTCTTCCCCATACCTGATACAGGACCTCGGTGAGATCGCCCTGTCCGCTGGTGCGGAATACTTCCTTTCCGCCCGATGTATAGGTAAACGCAATCTCAGGATGGGACATGGCAAACGCATAGACGGTATTCTGCACCAGCGTATTCTCATAGGAACCGCTCTTCAGGTGCTTCAGTCTGGCAGGCGTACGGTAGAAAAGGCCTTCCACGGTAATCTCCGTTCCCTGGTCGCAGGGATAGG